>DATLMN010000044.1:0-20262 GCA_035537255.1 Pyrinomonadaceae bacterium
CGGCTGCTTTTTTAGTTCTAAGACCAATTCTGAACATTGAACGTTGAAGGAGATTTTGAGATATGGCAAAGCAAGTTATTCATGGCGAAGAGTCGCGCGCGGCGATTTTGCGCGGCGTCAACCAGCTCGCCGACGCGGTCAAGATCACGCTCGGCCCTAAGGGCCGCAACGTCGTGATTGACAAAAAGTTTGGCTCCCCGACGATTACCAAAGACGGCGTCACGGTGGCGAAAGAGATCGAGTTGAAAGACTCTCTCGAAAACATGGGCGCGCAGATGGTCAGAGAAGTCGCCTCGAAGACATCTGATGTGGCGGGCGACGGCACGACGACGGCGACTGTGCTCGCACAGGCCATCTTTCGCGAGGGCGTCAAAACGGTCGCGGCCGGTGCCAACCCGATGGCCTTGAAGCGTGGTATTGACAAAGCCGTCGAGCGTGCAACGGAAGAGATCAAGCGCCTGTCGAAGCCTGTCAAGGGCGACGCTATCGCGCAGGTCGGAACCGTCTCGGCCAACGGCGATGCGAATATCGGTGGCATCATCGCGGAAGCGATGAACAAGGTCGGCAAGGACGGCGTGATCACGGTCGAGGAATCGAAGACGATGGAGACGGCGCTGGAAGTCGTCGAGGGTATGCAGTTTGATCGCGGCTATCTTTCGCCTTACTTCGTCACAGACCCTGAGCGCATGGAAGCTGTGCTGGACAATCCGCTGATTCTGATCAACGAAAAGAAGATCAGCTCGATGAAGGATTTGCTGCCGCTGCTTGAGCAGGTCGCCAAGATGGGCAAGCCTATGCTGATCATCGCAGAGGATGTCGAAGGCGAAGCGCTTGCGACGCTCGTCGTCAATAAGCTGCGCGGCACTTTGAACATCGCCGCTGTGAAAGCGCCCGGCTTCGGTGATCGTCGCAAAGCGATGCTCGAAGACATAGCAATCCTGACCGGCGGCAAGGTCATCAGCGAAGACCTTGGCATCAAGTTGGAGAGCGTCAAGATCGAAGATTTGGGACGCGCCAAGAAGGTCACCATCGATAAGGACAATACGACCGTCGTCGAAGGCGCTGGCAAGCAGGGCGACATCGAAGGTCGCGTTAAGACCTTGCGCGCTCAGATTGACGACACGTCTTCGGACTATGATCGCGAGAAGTTACAGGAGCGCCTCGCCAAGATCGTCGGCGGAGTCGCCGTCATCAAAGTCGGCGCGGCCACAGAGACGGAGATGAAGGAAAAGAAAGCGCGCGTCGAAGATGCCATGCATGCGACTCGCGCAGCCGTCGAAGAGGGCATCGTTCCGGGTGGCGGCGTGACGCTCGTGCGCGCGGCCAAGGCCCTAGAAAAATTCCTCGCCAACAAGGAAGGCGAGGGCGATGCTGATGAGCAGATCGGCGTCACCATCGTCAAGCGCGCGCTCGAAGAGCCGCTGCGTCAGATCGTGCAGAACGCAGGCAAGGAAGGCGCTGTCATAGTTCAGAAGGTTCGCGAGAGCAAGAAAGAGAGCTATGGCTACAACGCTGCCACCGAAGAGGAAGATTTGGTGGACATGGTTGAAGCAGGCGTCATCGACCCGGCCAAGGTGACACGCACTGCGCTTCAGAACGCCGCGTCGATTGCGGGCCTGATGCTCACGACCGAAGCGATGGTCTCGGAGTTGCCCGAGGATGACAAGACCCCTGCGATGCCCGGCGGTATGGGCGGCATGGGTGGCGGCATGGGCATGTAATTGCAGTCAGAGCCCAACGGCCTCAAAAGAGAAAGCGGCTTCGTTCCCTGCGAGCGAAGCCGCTTTCTCTTTTTGGCCCAAGGCAAAAGGTCTGTGCGCTCAAGCATCCGGGAGGCGCATCTGGAATCTGGCTTCGATCAACTCACCACGCCGCTCTCCGAAGCGTTCCGCAAGCTCCGGGTAGGTGGACAACTCAGCCTCCACGTCTGAGAGTTCGAGCAATCCTTCGGCCTCTTTAATGGCCTGCTCGTCGCCCTCTATCTCAAGGAACAGACCGAAGGGCAACTCGTCCAGAACGACTTCCGCACCCGCCATGCGCCACGTCGCGCGACGCTTCTCATAAACGAGCGCGGGCTTGTAGCCAAGCTGCATCAGGATTCTTTCCATCGTCAACGCGTCTTCCACGACAGTCTCTTCTTCGAGGTGCTGCTTGATGGCGGACGCGGAATCCAATCGACGCTTGTAAGTAAGCACGGCTCGATCACCGACGCGCCGCAAACGCAAAGCCTCTGTCCGCCGATCAAGGCTGCCTCCCGCGTACAGCGTATTCACTTCAAACTCTTTGCCCTCGGGCGCGGCCTTCACTTCCTCCAATCGACGCAGCACTCGACTCTTTTGCTCGCGCGTCAGGCGATACTTTTTTTCGTTCTCAATACTCATAAACAGTTTTGAGTTTTCAGTTTTCAGTTTTCAGTCGAAAGGACTAATGTATATAACATTGGAGATATGTAACGCGAACTGGCTGATAAGCATTTGCTGAAAACTAAAAACTGAAAACTGTTCTTACGCTTGTCGTAACCAGCGCAGCACTTCGGGGATGGTGGCGCGCTTGCCGTACATCAGCATGCCAACGCGATAGATGCGCGCCGCGAGCCAGATCAAAAGCACTACTGTACAGCATCCGATCAGAAAAGAGAGCGCGATCTGCCAGAAGGGCGGCGTCTGCGCCACGATGCGCACCATCATCGTAATCGGAGAGAAGAACGGAACCATCGAGACCCAGAAGGCGAAAGACGAGTTGGGTGCGCGCAGCACCGGAAAGGCCATATAAAATCCTATGACCAGCATAAAGATCACCGGCAAAGAGACCTGCCCGCCCTCCTGCGTCGTCGTCACCATCGACCCGA
Organism: Pyrinomonadaceae bacterium; assembly: GCA_035537255.1. GTDB lineage: Bacteria > Acidobacteriota > Blastocatellia > Pyrinomonadales > Pyrinomonadaceae > DASQYE01. The sequence goes on from DATLMN010000044.1 coordinate 2,849, forward strand.
CGAGCGCGTAGATGGTCGCGTAAATAAAATAGCCCAGCAGGAAAAAGAGGAAGAAATAGAGCACGAGCACAGGCGGAATCTGCGGCAGCGCGACATCCAGCCCGCGCTCTGTCAGCATGTTCACGCCGTAAAGGGCGAAGGCCAGAAAGGCCAGCGCCCAGACGGCGTACTGCGTCAGCGCGACGAGCGAGACGCCTATGAGCTTGCCCATCATCAATGTGAAAGAGCTGACGGAAGAGAATAAGACTTCGGCGATGCGCGTCTCCTTCTCTTCGACGACCGCAGCGAGGATCACCTGCCCGTACATGATCAGCGTCAGGTAGATCAGAAAGCCGACGAGGAATACCAGATAGAAGAGTCCGCCGGAATCTTTCTCTTCACCGCTCTCGCTGATCTTGGTGGTATTCATACGGACGGGCTCGGACATTTCGCGCACGCGCGCCGGATCGATGTTGGCGGCCACCATGCGCTCCTCCGTCACCGCGCGACTGATGCTCTCTTCAAGCTGTTCTCTGGTGATTACGTCTCCGACATTGCGCCCGTAATACTCGGCCTCGCCGCTCTCCAAAATATCCGGCGGGATAATGATGTAGCCGTCCAACTGATTATGTCTGACGCGCTCTGCAAGACCGAGCTTGATCTCTTCCAGAGAGCGTCCGACGGGCGCGACCTGCTCTATCTGGTAGTTCGCTCCGGTCAATTCTCCGGCCTTTTGCACGCGCTCTCTCGCGTTCTGGTTCAAGGCATCTGCGGAATTGCCGCGCGCAGGCTCTGTCGCGTGTCCGCGCAGGATTGAGGCTTGCACGCGGTCATACATCCGCCCGCTCTGATCTACGATGGCGATGCGCGTCGCTTCGCCCACCTTGATCTGGAAGATAAAAGCCGGGACGATGGTGAAGAGCACCATCATCAATGGGCCAAGTATTGTCCACACGACGAACATGCGGCTGCGCACGCGCTGTAGATATTCGCGCTTGATGATGGCCCAAAGTTTTATCACTGCTTCTCGCTCACCTTTTCGATAAAGATGTCATGCAGACTGGGCTCGACCAGCTCGAACTTTGTGACGCGCGCTCCCGCAGAGACCAGCCGTCTCAGTAAATCCTGCGCATCCATCCCTTCGGCCAGCGTCGCTTCCAGGTCATCGCCACGATGCTCGACTTTCTGTAGCAGACTGCGATCCGTCAGCACGCCGTCGCCGTCTTCGACCCGGAGCGCGATCATGTTACGGCGGAAGCTGCGTCTGACTTCGCGCAAGTCTCCGGACAAGACCTTTTTTGATCGGTTCAGGAGGCAGATGTCCTCGCAGATTTCTTCTGCGAGCTGCATCTGGTGTGTGGAAAAAATGATCGTCTTCTCCGTGGCCTTCAGTTCTAAGACGATCTCTTTGAGAAGCTCTACGTTGACGGGGTCAAGGCCGGAGAAGGGCTCGTCCAGAATCAAGAGGTCTGGCTCATGCAGCACGGCGCTGATAAACTGTATCTTCTGCTGCATGCCCTTGGACAGCTCCGTGGCCTTTTTATTTTTCCAATCGGTCAATCCCAGACGCTTCAGCCAGCGATCAATCGCATCTTCGACGCGGCGACCCTTGAGGCCCTTTAGCTCTCCGAAGAACCTGAGCTGGTCACCGACCTTCATCTTTTTATAAAGGCCGCGTTCTTCCGGCAGATAGCCGATCCTGTCCTGTAACTCCATGGAGATGGGATGACCCGATAGCTCTATCCGGCCAGAATCCGGCGCGGTGATATTGACGATCATCCGAATCGTCGTGGTTTTGCCCGCGCCGTTTGGCCCGATCAGCCCGAAGACACGGCCCGGGCGCACCTCAAGACTGAGATCGTCCACTGCCGTAAACTCGTCGAAGCGCTTGGTGACGTTCGAGAGCCGCAGTGTGCATCCTTTATCGGTCATCTTGAATCTCAGTACGGTTAAGCTCTGGCATTCAAATTGGGTCGCGCCGGTGTCCTTGTAAGCTATTTAATACGGGCCTCGCGGCGCTAAGGTTTTTCAGAAACAAGGCTCGCAAGCGTCGCCTGATTTATAGTATCATCGGTGGCGTTTGCGACCTTCCTGTCCCTACTTTAGAAATTACAGTTATGCAACCTCTCAACACTTTTATCAAGCGATTTTTGTGCGCAGCCCTTATCTCGGCGAGCGCAGTACTCTCAGCGGCTTACGCCCAGCAGCCCGCTCCGACGCCGACCCCTCTGACTGAGTCACCTGCGGACGACGTGCTGCGCATCAGCACAGAGCTGGTGCAAACGGACGTGATGGTCTTCGATAAGCAGGGACGCTTTATCGATAACCTGAAGCCGGAACAGTTCGAGCTGAAAGTCGACGGCAAGCCGCAGACGATCTCCTTTTTCGAGCGCGTCGTGGCCGGAAGCGCTAACGAAGAGGTGCAACTGGCGGCGGCGCGAGGGCAGGCTCGCAGCAGTGGCCCGGCGGCGACCGAAGCGCCAGCCCGCCCGATGGATCGCGGGCGAACCATCTTTTTCTTTATAGACGACCTGCATCTGACACAGGAGAGCGGCGCGCGCGTGCGCAAGACGCTCCTGAACTTTATAGAGAAGGAGATGGCTCAGAACGATCAGATAGCCATTACGTCTGCGAGCGGTCAGATAGGATTTTTGCAGCAGTTGACGGACAACAAGACTGTGCTGCGCGCGGCGGTCGCACGCATAGGCTTTCGCAACTCTATGCTCAGGGATAACGAGCCGCCTGCGATGACACTTTATCAGGCGCTCGAAATCCAGAATGAAAACCGGGAAGTGATTACGCTCTTCGTCGACTTGACGCTTAAAGACAATCCCGGATTAAGACCGAATATGGCCGAGAGTATCGTCCGCGCCCGTGCGACCAGACTCGTCCAGCCAGCCAATAGTATTAATACGAGCCTGCTGGCATCTCTCTCTAGCCTGATGCAGTCGACCGCACAACTGCCCGGACGCAAGCTGGTCTTCTTCATCTCTGAAGGCTTTCTCCTCAATGCCAGAGATTCCGACATTCTGGACAGGATACGAAGGGTCACGGATGCGGCGGCGCGTTCCGGCACGGTGGTTTATACGATGGACGCACGCGGGCTCTCGACAGGCGTCGATGATATAGATCAGCCGATGACCAGAGACCTTGGAGGCAAGCTGCCGAGCGCGGCCACAGAGATCAGGGCGGCGCAAGACCCCTTGCAGATCATTGCCGCGAGCACGGGCGGGCGCGCCCTGCTCAATTCAAATTCGCTCGACCTCGGTATCAGAAAGACGCTTCAGGAGACCTCCATCTACTATCTGCTCGCCTGGCGTCCTGACAGCGAGCAACAAAAGTCCAACAAGTTCCGTCGCATCGAAGCCAAGGTGATCGGGCGACCGGAGCTGGTCGTGCGCGTTCGCAACGGTTACTTTACGACCCCGCCGGAGAGTAAGCGCCCGAAGAACGACGCGGCGAAGATGCCCGCAGACCCTGCCAAAGTTGGTGAAGCGGAGTTGAGCAGGGCCATCAATGCTGTCTTTCCCAGAAAGGATGTGCCCACTTCGCTCTTCGCTTATTACGTAGACACTCCGGACAGCGGGCCGCTGCTGACGGTCATCACGGCGGTCGCGCCCGAAGCCGTGACGTTGGAGATGAAGGACGGTAAGCAGACCGGCGCGGTCGATGTAGGGGGCTTCGTCCTCAACGACGAAGGCAAGACGGGCGCGAATTTCAAGAGCCAGATACAGATCAACGCAGAGCCTTCAAGGATTCCCAAAGTGCTGAAAGAGGGGCTCTTTTATACCTCTCAAATTCGTATCAAGCCGGGGCTTTATCAGGTGCGTGTGGCCGCGCGCGACACGAAAAGCGGGCGCACAGGCAGCGCTACGCAGTGGATAGAGATACCCGATCTGGCGGCGCGCAAGCTGACCATGAGCAGCCTGCTCGTCGGCGGACGCCCTGCGGACGTGCCTGCCACGCAGGACGAGGCGAATCCTGTGACCATCAGCGCCGACCGTCGCTTTACGCGCGACTCACAGCTTCGTTTCCTGACCTATATTTACAACGCTGCGCCCGGCCCGCAGAACGCCACGCCGGATGTCGCGCTTCAGGTGCAGGTTTTTCGCGACAACCAGCCTGTGATCACCACGCCCATGAGTCAGATCAAAACCGATGGACTGCCGGATATGAAAAGACTTCCGTATGCGGCAGAAGTCCCCCTGGACAAATTGCTGCCCGGTCACTACGTGCTGCAAGTCTCCGTCGTAGACCGCGTCGCCAAAACCAGCGCCTCGCAGCAGATAGACTTCGAGGTGCTTTAAAGAGCCGGGTCAAAAGACCGCACGGTAAAAGCGTCCGTCGGCAGGAAAGCTCTTGAGTCAGGAAACCGGATGCGCGCGGGAATGATAAACCGCGCGCATCTGAGTTTTCGCACGTTATCCGAATTTTCGTACGGACTGACACGCCCGGTCTGGTTCATCTCTCGGCCATGACGGCTTTACTAAACAACTTTCCCACGAAAAGCTGCATCTAGGCTGGCAGCAGCAACAACACGCTCTCTACATGGTCGCTCCGGGGCATCTGATGGACGAGCCTGTTGTGCTGCGCTTTCTACATTATCCTTCAAGCTGAGCCGGGCACTTTTATGATCTCTTCGAACCATACCTTCGCACGCCTGCTATTTTCTTCCCTGCTCTGCCTTGCACTGACGGCAGCTTCGGCGCACGCGCAGCAGAACAACCAGACATCTTCGCCACAGGAGACGGACGACATCCTGCGCATCAGGACGGAGCTGGTGCAGACGGATGTGCTGGTGCTGGACAAGCAAGGGCGCTTTGTGGACAACCTGGCGCGCGATCAATTCGAGCTGAAGGTCGACGGCAAGCCGCAGGCCATCTCTTTCTTTGAGCGCGTGCGAGCTGGAACGGCAGACGAGGAGTCTCAACTGGCGGCGGCGCGAGGGCTGGCACGCACTTCGACGGCCAGCGGAGCGCCCGTCGTTCACCCTGTGGATCGCGGACGAACCGTCTTCTTCTTTCTGGATGACGTGCATCTCTCTGCCGACAGTCTGGGGCGTGCGCGCAAAGTCGTCCTGCGCTTTATCAACGAAGAGATGAGCGCCAATGATGAAGTGGTCGTCGCCTCTGCGAGCGGCCAGATAGGTTTCCTGCAACAACTGACGAACAACAGGGCTGTGCTGCGCGCGGCGGTGGCACGTCTTGGCTACAAGCAATACATACAGACGCGCGGCGAGTTTCCGGAGATCAGCGAATATCAGGCATTCACCATTGAGGAACAGAACGATCAGGCGCTCTTTAACTATTTCGTCGGCGAGATGCTCAGAGACGATCCTAATCTACGGCCGGAGATAGCCCAGACCATCATTCGCGGTCGCGTCCAGAGGATCGTCCAGCAGTCCAATTTTTACGTCAACAGTGCGCTCCTTTCGCTGGAAACATTTATGCGCTCGTCTTCGCAGATTCCCGGGCGCAAGCTCTTCTATTTTATCTCGGACGGTTTTCTATTAAATATCAGAAGCAGTAACGTCGCAGACCGTTTGCGGCGTATCACGGATGCGGCGCTGCGCTCCGGCTCTGTGATCTACACGATAGACGCGCGCGGGCTGGCCCTCGACCCCGATCAGGAGTCTACGGCCCGACCCAGCTTCGACCTCACGGGCACGAGGGCGCTTCGTGCTTTCGCTGAGCGAACAGTGCCACAGGAACCGCTCTACAGGCTCGCGGAGGATACAGGCGGGCGCGCTCTTGTGAACACGAATGCGCTCTCGGCTTCCGTCTCTCAGGTCCTAAAGGAGACTTCTACCTATTACCTGCTGGCGTGGCGGCCTGAGACGACGGAGCAGGCTGGCGGCAATAAGTTCCGGCAGGTAGAAGTGAGCGTCCGTGATCGTCCAGAGCTAAAGGTGCTGGTGCAGCGCGGATATTTCGACAAGCCTCCGGAGACGCCCGCGAAACCTGCGCAGACGAAAAACAAGAAGGCGGAAGAGAAGCCCACGGCCAATACACCCAGCAGCGAGCTGGTGCAGGCCGTCATCTCGCAGCGCCAACACAATGCGCTGCCCACTTCGCTCTCCGTCGGCTATACGAAAGAGCCTGCGGTCGGAATGATGCTCACGGCCTCCGTGGAGATCAATGACGATGCGCTCTCGACCTCTTCGCAGGATGCTTCGAAGCCCGCGCAGAACTCTATCGCGGACGTGCTCGCCGTCGTCCTTAACGATCAGGGCAAAGTCGTCAACGGTTTCAAACAGGAGCTGACCATCACTCCCCCTTCGGCGGACGCTTCCAGACAGAGACACTTCATCGTCTACAGCCACAGGCTTCCCGTAGCTCCGGGTCTGTACCAGATACGTGTGTCTGCGCGTGATCGTCTGAGCGGGCGCACGGGCAACGCCGCCGAGTGGATAGAGATACCTGATCCGAACAAAGGTCAGCTCGCTTTGAGCAGCCTCTTTATAGGCGAGCGCACGGCGAGTGACGCGCCCACAAATGCGACCGGCCCGCAGCAAGAGGTCGTCGTCCTCAACCCCAACCGGCGCTTTGCGCGCAATTCCCGCCTGCGATTTAACCTGCAAATTTACAACGCCGCGCGCGGCGCTTCGCAGCCGGATGTCGCCGTGCAGGTACAGGTCTTTCGCGGCGAGCAGCCTGTGGTAACGACCGCCCTGCGCAAGGTCTCTACACAAGGTGTGACGGATTTATCGCAGCTTCCCTATGCGGCGGAAGTGCTGCTCGATAAAATGCCCGTCGGCCAATACGTCCTGCGCGTCACGGCCATAGACCGCATCGCCAAGGCCAGCGCATCGCAGCAAATCAACTTTGCGATTGAGTAGAGGGCGTAGCGTCTTAACAGGTTGCAAAAACAGGATGAGCAAGTAGAGCGAGGCGCTTGCACCACTTCCTAACATCAGAGCCGCGGTTCATCGCGCCCGGTCAATTCGGGCGTTAGATGCTTGTCTTATGAGTAACGAAAATTCCTCAGGTCGAATCTGGATTGAGCAAGGAGTAATCCACTATGAGTTGTCTAATGGTGGCTGGCAATTACCCATCTCTGAAATCAGAGTCATGGGTGAGCACACAGACGATCATGGCCCGTCTGTTGATGATTATTTCTTCGTCTTCCTAACAAACTCTCATTTTTGCGAAGCATCATTTTATGCTGAAGGGCGCGATCAGTTCTTATCCGAGTTGCGTGATTTGCTTGGGGCAAAACTATCATGTGGTCTGGTTAATTCAACAGATTTCCAAAGTCGGGTAATGTGGCCACCGGATATTGCAGGACAGCCTTTCTATGATTTTGTTCCTATGCCAAAGCCTGAAGGATTCTTGGCAGGTCTGAAACACAGATTGCTCCCTAAAGTTGCGTATCATTTCACGGATGCCGTAAAGGGGGAAGTTGCAAGATGCCAATGATGCCGCATCTAACAACTCATTCAACCCGAGCCCGCGATAGCTCCTCTTTCATCATTGAATCCTTCGGTCTGCTAGAAGGCTTCATGCGCGGGCCGGGGTTAATTCGGGAGTTAGCACACCTTACAGCTTCCGTGCCAAAGCCCACTTCAATGCGAGATCGTTGCAGCCCGTCTCAAGCTTACGGGTTTCGATTTAGAGTTCTATTTGACGAGCCGAGATGACGGGCTCGTATGCGCGTAGCTCTTTGAGTGTCTCATCACGCAGCGGCGCGTCGGTTTCGATGACGGCCATAGCCTCGCCGCCGCGCTCGCGCCTGCCCAGATGAAAGCGGCTGATGTTCACATTGTGTTGGCCCAGCACCGTGCCTATGTGGCCGATCACGCCGGGCACGTCCAGATTGCGCGTGACGAGCATGTAACCGTGCGGCAGCGCCTCTATGCGAAATCCATTGATCTCCGTGATGCGTCCCTCTCTGGCTGAACCGAAGAGCGTGCCAGCAACCGTCTGCTCGCCATTGGTCGTGACGACGCGCGTGCGCACAGCCGCCGCTCCGTCGCTCACACCGCCGGAGCGCCTGTAGCTTGCCATCACAGAGATGCCGCGTTCTTCTGCGATCAGGAAAGCATTGACCAGATTAACGCGCGCGCTCACGTTGCGCAGCAAGCCCGCTAGGAAAGCTCTGGTCACTGGCGCGCCGTCCATCTCCGCCACCTCGCCAGCGTATTCGATGCGTACCTCGCGCACGGCTTCGTCCAACAATTGCGACTGGAATCTGCCAAGGCTTTCGGCGAGCGTGATAAATGGCTGTAGGACGTTTAGCTCCTGCGCGTCCAGGGCCGGGACGTTGACGGCCCCGCGCAGCGCTCCCGTCAAAAGATAATCGCGCATCTGTTCGGCCACAGTCAGCGCCACGCCCTCCTGCGCCTCTTTCGTGGATGCGCCCAGATGCGGCGTGACGATCACTTCGTCCAGCGCGAGCAGCGGATGATCGGCTGCGGGCGGTTCTTCCTCAAAGACATCCAGGGCCGCGCCCGCGACAGTGCCTTCCTTGAGCGCAGAGAGCAGCGCGCGCTCGTCAACCAGACCGCCGCGCGCGCAGTTGATGATGCATACGCCCGGCTTCATGCGCGCGAACGCAGCCGCGCCGATGATACCGCGTGTCTCTGTAGTGAGCGGCGTATGAACAGTCAGGAAATCTGCGCGGGCGAAGACTTCTTCGAGCGTGGCCGTTTCTAATTCGAGATCGCGCGCCTGTTCCGGCGCGATAAAGGGATCAAAGGCGATGATGTTCATGCCGAAGTTGCGTGCGCGGCTGGCGACGACGCGGCCAATTCTTCCGAGGCCGACGATGCCCAGAGTCTTGCCGCGCAGCTCGACGCCGATAAAGCGTTTGCGCTCCCAGCGCCCTGCCTTCAGACTGGCATTGGCCTGCGGCACGCGCCGGGCAAGCGCGATGAGCATGGCGATAGTATGCTCGGCAGTAGTAATCGTATTTCCGTCGGGTGCGTTCATGACGACGATGCCGCGCGTGGTCGCCGCCCCAACATCTATATTGTCAACGCCGACGCCCGCTCGGCCCACGGCCCGCAAACGCAGGGCAGCGTCCATCAACTCCGCAGTCACCTTCGTTTCGCTGCGCACCACCAGCCCTTCGCAATCCTGCACGGCCTCGCGCAACTCATCAATCGAGAGCCCTGTTCTCTTCTCCACGGCAAAGCCCGCAGCGCGCAGCGGCTCAAGCCCGCTCTCGCTCACATCATCCGCAACAAATATTTTTATCATAATAGTGTAAGAGTAATCAGTTTTTAGTTTTTAGTTTTCAGTTATCAGAAAAAGCAGGTTGTCTTTGCTGAAAACTGAAAACTAAAAACTGAAAACTGTTTGCTTCAGATAGTATCAACCTGAAGCGTGTAGCGTCGAGTCGGCGTGGGAAGTATCTGGCGCGACCCGTAGACATAATGATAAACTCTCGCGCCGCACGCGTCGGCGGCAGTCCCGTGTGCGGAAGCTAATTTTCCTTTGTAGAGGACAGGAGAACCTAAGTGGACATTTTCGTTTATCGCCCCGGATTAGTGAAGGTCGAAGAGGGATATACGGTCGAGCAGTTGCCCGAGCTGCTTGAGGATAAGAATCTAACCATCTGGGTGGACATGGAGAAGCCGACAGAGGCGGACGATCAGGTGCTGCTGGATGTGTTCCGCTTTCATCCGCTCTCCGTCGAAGATTGTCGCGCGGATCGCCACCATCCGAAGGTCGAAGAGTTTCCGGACTATCTTTACTTTATCCTTCACGGCGTGACGGCCAACACGGACTCCGTGCATTTCAATACCATCGAATTGGACGGATTTTTAGGCAGCAACTTCGTCGTCACGTATCACCACGATATGTTCCGCAGCATCAACAACGTCAAGCAACTGGTGCGCACAAGCCCCATCAGTTGCCAGCGCGGCCCAGCCTATCTGCTCTACCAGATTCTGGATCAGCTAGTGGATTTTTACATGCCCGTCCTGGACGATTTCGACGAGCGGTTGGTGCAGATAGAAGAAGAGATATTTAATATCACCAACCCGGACAAAACGATTCTAGAAAGAATCCAACACATGAAGCGCAGCATCCTGCGACTGCGCCGCAACTCCGGCAAGCAATTGAATATTCTGTACCGCATCAGCCACGGCGAATTCAAGCTGATCGATGCGGAGATGCTGCCCTTCTTCCGCGACATACACGATCACCTGACGCGTATCACAGACCTCGCGGAAAATTATCGCGATCTGATCGGCGGCGCGTTGGATTCGTACCTATCTGTCGTCTCCAACCGGACGAACGATATTATGAAGGTACTGACGATCTTTTCGGCCATCATGCTGCCGCTGACATTTATCGCCGGGCTCTATGGGATGAACTTCGACAACCTGCCGGAGCTGCACTATGAATACAGCTACTTCATTGTGCTGGGGATCATGGTCGTGGTCGCCATCGGGATGCTGATATTTTTCTGGCGCAGAGGCTGGATCGGCAACGGCCCAAGAAGGGATGAGGGCGGAGGAATGAGTGCTGAAAAGGGGTTGAATGACTGATTCACTTAAAGGGCGATTCAATCATTTCATCCCTCCGCCCTCATCCTTCATCCCTACATTGGGCCTGGGTCTTCGCGTGGGCCACGGCTTGAGCTTTCATCGAACGCGCCGTCGGGAGAGGGCGAGGCTCCACTGCCGCTGCTTGCCTCTCCCTGGCTCTTCGTAGCGGAGACTTTTTCCTTCTCCTCCAGATCGCTCAGAGTCTCACTGCTCGTCGCGTCCGAGCTGGGGTCTTTGCTCTGCGCGCCTTGATCGCTTCCGGCGGTGACTGTTGATTTAGGGTCTTTAGCTTCCTGCACTGAAGTTTCTCCTTCTTATAGCAAGAGTTGAAGTGTAATAAATAAAGAGACTATCACGCACGCGTAAGCGCCCGCCAGCAGGTCGTCGGCCATGATGCCAAGTCCTGATCGGAGAGCTTCGAGACGGCGAATTGGGTATGGCTTCCAAATATCGAACGCGCGAAACGCCAGAAATCCAACCACAATGGCCCACTTCCCCGCGCCTGCGGGAACGAATAGAAACGACATCAACTGCCCGGCGACCTCGTCTATGACAACCACGCCGGGGTCTTTGCGTCCGAGCAAGCCCTCCGTGCGCGTCGCGGCCCAGACGCCCGCAAGAGAGAGAGCGAGTGTGAGCAGCAGCAGTCCGGATAAACGAAGCGAACTGATCGCCGCCGTGTTCCATCCGAGCGGCGCTCCGTAATTCATGAGCCTGAGGCTCGCGGCATCAAACAGCAAGTATAGACCGACGCCGACCGCAGAGCCCCACGTGCCCGGAGCGAGCGGCAAGTACCCGACCCCGCACGTTGCAACCGCTAGCGCCACCCAATCACGGACGCTTCGCTTCCCCGCCGCGCGAGCCAGCCCCACGCCCGTCGTCAAGACAGGCGGATTAAGCTCGTCACTCGATTCTTTGATTCGCAAAGCAGCAATCAGTTTTCAGTTTTTAGTTTTCAGTTTTCAGCCAAAGACAAACTGCTTTTTCTGATAACTGAAAACTAAAAACTGAAAACTCTTAAACTATTCTCCCGACCAGATCATAGTCGTGGGCTTCTGTGATGAGCACGTTGACGAATTGCCCAGGCCGTGGATCGAAATTCTCCGGCGCGTCGTTGATGAGCACGCAGCCGTCTATGTCAGCGGCCTGTGTCTCAAGGCGTCCCTGCCACAGCAGCTCAGTCTCTTTCGACTCACCCTCGAAGAGCACGCGCGCCGTCTGGCCTATGCGCGCACGATTACGCCGACGAGAGATGCGTTTTTGTTCTCTCATCAAACGATCACGGCGACGCCGGGCCGTGCGCGCGTCCACCTTGTTCGATAAATCAAAGGCTGGCGTGCCTTCTTCGTCCGAGTAAGTGAAGACGCCGACTCGATCAAACTCTACGTCACGGACAAACGCGAGCAGCTCTTCAAAGTCTTCTTCCGTCTCTCCTGGAAAGCCCGTGATAAAGGTCGTGCGAATCGCAATCTCAGGCACGCGCGCGCGTATGCGCTTTATTAATCTTTCCAGACTGGCGCGTGTGCCGCCGCGCCGCATCAGCTTGAGCACGTTGGCGGAAGCATGCTGCAAGGGCATGTCCAGATATTTTACGGCCTTTGGCTCTTCGGCCAGTACGTCCAGAAAGGCATCCGAGATGTGCGTCGGGTAGGTGTACATCACTCGCACCCATTCGACGCCGTCCAAATGGGAAAGCTCGCGCAGCAGGTGGGCCAACGCATCGGGCTGTCCCAAGTCTTCGCCATAACGAGAGGAATCCTGCGCGACCAGAACCAGTTCCTTAACGCCCTCGTCCGCGAGTTGTTGCGCTTCGACGATGATCGAGCCGAAGCGGCGGCTGCGGAAATGGCCGCGCATCTGCGGAATAAAACAGAAGGCGCAGGGACGGTCGCATCCTTCAGCGATCTTGATAAAAGCGCTGTGGCCGGGCGTAGCGAGCACGCGCGGCGTTGATTCGTCGTAAAGATACGTGGCGCTCTGGTTGCCGATGGGCAAGACCGGGAGCGAGCGCGTATCCGTGCGCTCGTCACACACGCTCTCGATCTGCATGATCTGGTTCGTGCCGATAAAGGCGTCAACCTCCGGCATCGATTCGCGCAGATCGTCGCGATAGCGTTCGACCAGGCAACCGGCGACCACCAGGCGCTGTGCTTTCCCTTCGGTCTTCAAACGCGCTGCTTCTAGGATGGCATCTATGGATTCCTGCTTGGCCGATTCGATAAAGCCGCAGGTATTGACGACCACCGTATCTGCCTCGCTCGCGTCCGCCGTAATCTCGTAACCGGCCCGCTTGAGCTGGCCCATCATCACTTCGCTGTCCACCAGATTCTTAGGGCAGCCTAAACTTACAAATCCTATTTTTTTCATAAAACGTACTTCGGCTCAGGTATGAATAATAAACCTTAAAGCTAATAGTCCTCTCCTGTACCGTTAGGGCTATATCTTATCAGACATGGCGATAAAGACCTGCGGATGTCCCAAGCCGATACGCCTTCATCCAGATCATGAAAAATCTGATCTTCTCTGATCTGTCTATATCGCCTGTGGCTCACATCGGTGTGGCCCAGAATGAGCCCTTTACTCAGCCAACGCTCTGTAATGGGATAGTCAGGTTTTTGATAGCCCAGGGGCAGGCCACACATGTGACAGCTACGTCTTTCAATCGAAATAGTAATGACGCCGTTGTCTTCCTTCTTCCAGGTTCCGACCTCATCGTGAAATCCGTCCGGCGGAGAGATGATGAATTTGTCACCTTCCCTTCTTACTTCGTCCCACAGCCTGACCCAGTCTCCGTTCTTATAAAAGAAGATAATGTGCGCGTTGTACCAGACGCGATTTATTTTCTCCAGAGGATAACTGATATAAACCTTCTCAACTTCGGGCAGGGGCACGTCATCGCAAACATTCTCCGACCTGGCTGGCGGCTCGCTCGCCCTTTGAATAAGAGGTGGGACGCTGTGCGCTGGAATTTGCGCCTGTTCAGTCGAGCGGCGGCGCATCAGCCAAAAAGTTACGGTTACGCCTATCGTAAAGGTTAAAAGGGCAACCGCGATACGAACTGTCAGTCGTGGCATATTCGTCAATCCCCTTCCGCCATCAACAGGCTTATCCCTCGCGGCCTTCCAGATCGCGCAGCCACTTATCTATCTCTGCGGCCTCGTCACCGGAAAGCTGCTGCTCGCCGTAGCGAACGCGATTATAAGCGCGCGTGATCCTGATCGCTTCCGTCATTCCCGTCGCGCTGGCAAACTCCAGCGGCGTCTCGTCCACGGCACGCACTAGCCCACGCTCGGCCAGCACAGAGGTCATGCGCTCGTAGAAGTCTATCACGGAGCGCCCCTCTGCTTCCGTTCGCCAGAACTTCAGGCCGCGCCAGAAGCCCAGTCGTCTGGCCCTCGCAATCAGCAGAGAAAAGAGAGCGAGCGTGCCGATCAAAGAGGTCATCAACAAAGCAATAATCATTGTGCCCAGCCACGAAGACGCAGCGCCAGTGCCGCCCACAAGATTGCGCCACCACTCCGTCACCGAGGCCGTCAAATTATCTATGCCTTCGCTCAGGGCGCGACGGTAATTGTAGAGGCGATTGCGCAAAGTGGTCGCTAATGATCGCTGCTCCTGCTTATCGTAGCCGACGACGTATTGAATCCACATCAACTCAAGCGCCTCTGCGTACTTGCTCAGACTGCCAGCGATTCCGGTGTGTGTGCGTGCGGGTCTTCCGGCGGCAGGCGTCGGGTCAAAAGTCACCCATGAATCCGTCTCAGGAAAATAAACCTCAACCCAGGAGTGCGCGTCGCGCTGCGTCACAGTATAGGCGTCTGCGGCGTCGTTGTATTCGCCCATCTGAAAACCGTTGATCACACGCGCGGCCACGCCCTGCGTGCGCAGCATCACAGCCATCGCCGTCGAAAAGTATTCACAATGCCCTTCGCGCACGCGGAAGAGAAAATCCGCCAGGGGGTCTGTGCCGCCCGCCTTGAGGTCTAGCGTGTAACCGAAATCGTTTTGCAGGTGCTGTTCAATGATGCGCGCCGCCGTGTAGCGATCACGCGCACCTGCGCGCACGATCCACTCGCGCGCCAGCACGGCGATGCGCGGGTCTAGATCATTGGGCAGTTGCAGGTATCTATTGAAAGAGAGGCGCGAGCCACGCGGGTACTCCTGCGGATACGGCTCAAAGTCTGAGCGCAAAGCATCCTGATCTGGCTCTGTCGTATCGGAGTAGGCTTTGTAAGTGATGCGCTCAAGATCATGCTGGCGGGTGGAGAGCGAGCCTTCCGTGTCGCGGCGCACGTAGGGGAACGTTCCCTGGACGGCGACGGCGCGAGGCGCTGCAAAGAGCACAGGCGTATCAATCGGCTCGACGAAAAACGTTTGCGTCGTGATGCGATGCAGGCTGTCTATGGTTCCGAACTGAAAAAAATTTCGCTCGCTGTTGGTCTGCTCGTAAGAGCTTCTGCCGCGCGAGCGACGCCAACTGCGCCCGTTAAAATCGTCCAGGGCCACTCCGCGCCAGCGCAAGCTGCGATTACGCTCAGCCTGCGGCTCGTCCACACGCACACGCATGACGACGCGCTCGCTCTGTTGCAGCCGACCGATGTCGCCGAGGTTGACAGTATCGGAAAAGCCTACAAAGCCGTTGAGCCCGCCGCCTGTGCGCGCCAGCGCGCTTGAGCCATAACGCGGCGCGATGAGAAAGAGCGGCAGGGCGAACACGAAAATCAGCATCATCAAGACGAACGCCACAAGGGGCAGGCGTCTGGCTTCCCTCTCCTGCTGGCGCGAGCGCCCCTTGATAAGGCGTCTGAAAAATGTCGAATCGGGCGCGACCAGCAAACGCGTCTCAGCGATCTTTACGCGGCGACGCGCCTTGCGGATTTCAAAAGCGATGATGGTGGAAAGCGCGCACAGCGTGTAGAGCCCGAGCGTCGCCAGAAACAGCGGGCTCAGGGTGAGACCTGCGGCCAGCAAAACTTCAAAGAAAGAGATCAAATAGAGAAAGACCCAGTCGCGGTCTGCCTTAACCTGCAAGAGCTTGACGGCCGAGAGAAAGAGTATAAGGTGTGCTAGCGCGCTGACACCGACCCTTTCACGGGCATCACCGGTGCTCGTCTGGTATTTCCAGTCGAAATAAAAGAGCGGAAGCGACAGCAGGACGACGACGAGGCCGACCTTCTCCGGCAATTGCCAGCGCGTGCCTTCCAATCCCCAGGCGATGATCATCACACTGGCAAAGGCCGCCGCCAGCATCAAGCTCATGCCGCCCGACACAGCCAGAGCGAGCGCGCCCGCAGCGACCATCGCGTAAGAAGAGATTCTAAAATAGGTGCTGAACTTCACTGCTGTTTTTATCAGTAAATAATACCGATGCTTGTATCAGTAAATGCGACGGAAGACGGTTTCCCTTAGGCCATCTCGGTTTGAGCCTTGCGCTTGAGATTGTGCTCTATCTCTTTTTCAAACGAATCTCGAAAAGTTTGGGCCACAGTTTACCTGTGACGAAAAGACGGTCGTGCGCCTCATCGTAGGCGATGCCATTTAAGACATCTGTGTCGGCGCTTCTTTCCCCGAGGGGAAGCAGATTTTTTAAGTCTATCCAGCCGAGGATTTTTCCCGTCTCGGGGTCGATGCGGACAATCCAGTCCGTCTTCCAGATATTGGCGTAGATTTCGCCCTTGATATACTCCAACTCGTTGAGCTGCGTCAGGGGATGATCTCCGTCAAAGACTTTGATGGATTTTTCCGTCGTGTAGTTGACCGGATTCAAAAAGCGTATCTGGTTCGTGCCGTCGCTCATAATCAAAGAGCGCTCGTCGTGCGTGAGCCCCCAGCCCTCAGTCTCTATGTGGAATTCGCCGAGCGATTGAAAGCTGTTCGGGTCGTAGACGAAACCTTTGTGCGATTGCCAGGTCAGTTGATAAAGCTTGCCCTGAAAAACGGTCAAGCCCTCGGCGAAATACTGGCGCGGCACGTCTATGCGGCGCAGCACTCTTCCGGTTTGCAGTTCGACCTGACGCAGACTGGACGCTCCGTACTGCCCTGTGCTCTCGTAAAGCGCGCCCCCGTGGATTTCCAGCCCTTGCGTGTAGGCCGACGTGTCATGCGGCCAGGCGTTTACCACCTCAAAGGTGTAGACAGGTGCTTTCGTCGCCGAGCGGGTAGCGCCGCTGCCGCTTCCCTCTCTGCTACAGGCGGCAGAGAGCAGCAGCATGAGCGTAAGTATTGCGGGCTTGAGCAAATCTCTTCGGCCTCTCTTTCCTTAGGTACACAGAAGTTGAAGGGCGCGCACGCACTCGTCTGTGTGGGGTTTACAGGGAGTCCCTCAAAACGCAGAAAGCCCGCGAGAGCTTAACACTCTCGCGGGCTTCTACGTAAATTATCCCGGCGGCTTCCTACTCTCCCACGCACCTGCGCGCGCAGTACCATCGGCTCCAAGAGGCTTAACTTCCGTGTTCGGGATGGGAACGGGTGTGACCCTCTCGACAAAACCACCGGAAAACTTGTCAACTCTCTGCAAGAGAGCTTTGAAAATCGAATAGTGAAAGTTTAAGGCTTACCTTTGCTGCGCTAAGCGCTCTGCAAATTTGCTTGTTGCTTGAGAGTAAATTTTACGGTCAAGCCAAGGGGCTAATTAGTAGTGGTCAACTGAGCGTCTTTCAACGCTTACATCTCCACCCTATCAACGTGGTGGTCTACCACGAGCCTCACTGTCAGGACTAATCTTGGGTCTGGCTTCACGCTTAGATGCATTCAGCGTTTATCCATGCTCCACTTAGCTACCGAGCGCTACCCCTGGCGGGATAACTCGTACACTAGAGGTGGATCCATCCCGGTCCTCTCGTACTAAGGACAGATTCCCTCAATCCTGCTGCGCCCACACCAGATAGGGACCGAACTGTCTCGCGACGTTCTAAACCCAGCTCACGTACCGCTTTAATTG
>DATLMN010000045.1:0-41957 GCA_035537255.1 Pyrinomonadaceae bacterium
GCAACGCCTGCGCCCGCAGCGCCTGCCGCTCCGGGAGCGCCCGCCAATCAGATCGCTCAAAAATAACTTCAAGCAGCGGCTGCCCCGCTTTCTAAAAGGGTAGCTGCAAAGCGCACGGCCAATTTAAACGCCGCACGCGAAGGGAATTATTCGTCATGAGACTGGAAAACCTACTAGCGCTGCCCTGGTATTTAAGGATGATTATCTTCAGCGCATTCGCGCTCGTCGTCTACCTGGGCTTCTGGTATTTCGTCACCAGCGGCACGCGCGCAGAGACTAAAGAGCTGAACGATCAGGTCGCCGCGCTGCTGCCCAAAAATGAGCAGGCGCGTATCGCTTCACAGCGGCTCAACGAATTTCGCGCGGCCTTCACAAGCCGTCAGGCAGAGTTCGATGACCTGCGAGCACTCCTCCCGGAACAGCGCGAATTGACCAGCGTTCTACAGAGCGTGCAGGATCGCGCACGCCTGAGCCGCCTGACACTGCGCCGCTTTACGCCGAAGGACGATTTCCAGCAGGACTTCTACAGCGGCAAGCCCATAGAGGTCGAAGTGACCAGCACGTTTGCCAACTTGCGCGCCTTCTTCGAGCAGATGGCCCGCTACCAGCGCATCGTTTCCATCACGGACTTTAAGCTCAAGCAGCTTGAAGAGAAAGATCAAAGGCCGGGTCAGACCTTGGACGCGCAGTTTATGATGTCCGCTTACTACGTGTCTGCGGAAAAATTGGCTGCGCCGCCGCCGGCCGCCGCTCCACCCGCTGGCGCACCTCCGGCTGCTGCACCTGCCGCACCCGCGCCTGCGAAATAACTCATAGAGCAATTACCTCCAACGCTGCCCCTCGTGCGGTAATTACGGAGAGAGTAAATGAAGCACTTCAAAGCAATCATTGATCACATCATCATCGGCGTCGCGTTACTCGGCATACTGTTGGCTGCGGGCGCATCTTTCCAGACGCTGGCGCAGGACAACAATCCTGCTGCCGCAACCACCACGCGCAAGCCCAGAGCGGGCGAACGCGATCCGTTCGAGAAATACCGACCGCCTGTAAAAAGAGTCAAGCCCGTCGCCACACAGATGGCACCGCCTTCGATCAAAGAGCGCATAGAGCACTATAAGGCGCAGAAGCTGGCGGCGATGAACGCACAGTTGCCAGCGCCGAAGCCGACCACAGCCCTGCTGCTCGGCGAAGTGCAGATCACCGGAATCTTTCGCACGCCCAGAGGCTACGCGGCGATGGTCGAAGCCACGCCGATCAAGCTTTCGTACGTGATCTATCCGGGCGAAACATTTTTCGACGGCCAGCTTGTGGCCATAGAAGAAGACCGTCTGGTCTTTCGACGCGAAGCGCGCTGGAGCGACGGACGGCGCGAGATGGTTGTCGAAATCAAACCGCTGCGGCAGCAGAACGCCGTGACGGACTCCATGACCTCGACCAGGGGAGCGAAGTCGAATGCTCCCGCCAACGAACCTGCCAACAGCCAGGGAGCGCATTCCTCCTCCCCGGACAAGCAATAATCCCGACACGGGTATCAATGAATGGGAGGGAAGCCTGAGCCCGACCCTTTGTTTGAGACCCTGCCCTGTGTGCGAATCCGCTTCTTTTGAAGACCAGCGGGCTCGCGCACGCTCTTGACAATAAAACGGAGAAGCCTCCGCGTTGTGCGGCGCGCGCTTAAAACGGAATCCCTCATAAGGAGACCGTCGAGCGCAGTGCGTGGCGGAAGCAACCCCGGATTCCCTTAAGGAGGGAAAAATGTTTGATCAGCACTACCTGCTAGCGAACACCAGAAGAGGCGCGCTCGTCCTCTTGATAGTGTGTTTGCTCTATGTCTCCGCTCTGGCGGGCACAGGTGTGACGCCGATAGCCACTAGCGTCAGCGCCACCACTTCCGCCGGTTCGACCTTTATCACTATCTCCGGCACAGCGCCGATGGCATACAACGTCTCGCGCCCGGACACACACACGCTCGTCGTTGACTTGCCCGGTGTGGACGCGACCCGTCTGGCCGAATCTTATACGGTCGCCACGCCGCTGGTCACCTCCGTTCTGGTGGAACGCGAGCGTGGCTCGAACGTCAGATCGTCTGCGGCGCGTCTGCGCATAGCCTTGCGCGCGCCCGCGCGTGATCGCTCGCAGATGGCCGACAACAATCTCGTGCTCGTGCTCACGCCCGAAAGCAATGCTAACGGCGCGGCCACGGTTGCGCCCACGGCAGCTGTAAATTCTACGGCGGCGGAACAAGGGCCGACCACACAGCGTCCAGCCACGCAGCAGCCTAGCGTGTCTATCACGCACGCTGATAACAACACCCAGCAGTCCGAGCAGGGTCAGCGCTACGGACAGCCTGGCTTTGTCGGCGAGCCGATCAACCTGAACGTCGTCAACGCCGACATACGCGACATTCTCAACTACATCACAGAACAGTACGGCGTGAACTTCGTGATAGATTCGTCGGTCGGGGCAGTGCCCGTGACCGTCAACGTCACGGACGTTCCCTGGAACATCGCGCTCGACGCGATCCTGCGCGCCAATCGCTTAGGCGTCGATGCCAACGGCAACATCCTGCGCGTCGCGACCATAGACGTGCTCGCTTCCGAGGCGGCCTCGCAGCAGAAGATCGCCAATGCGCGTCTGGACAACTCGGTTCTGTTAACGGAATTTATACGCCTAAACTACGCGCGCGCTTCCGGCACGCTCGCCACAGCCGCTGGCCCTAGCAGCGGGTTTACCGGCGGCTCGACTTCGCAGGGAGAATCAAACGGCGGTGGAGGCGGCGGTGCTCAAGGGAGCAGCGGCGAGCAGGGAATCCTGCCGATCATCTCGCGTCGTCTCTCGCGTCGCGGCAGCGTGGAAGTCGATGGACGTAGCAATACGCTGATCGTCACGGATGTCAGAGAAAACATCGATGCCATTCGCCAGCTCGTCACACTGCTCGATCAGCCAGAGCCGCAGGTCGAGATTGAAACGCGCATCGTGATCGCCAATCGCAGCTTCAGCCGCGATCTTGGCGTACAGATTTCCGCCCTGGTGCTCGGCACAAACGGCGCGGCCGGTTCGATTGCGACCGTTCCCGGCAGCCAGACCGCAGGCACAGGCGGCGCAGGCAACACGACTGGCCTTAGACCCAACGGTCTTCCGGTCGGCGTCGGGCTTGAGCCGACACGCGCTCTCGGCGCAAACCTTCCGAGCACGGTCATAGGCTTGACGACCGGAGTCCTGGGCACGGCGCAGATCAGCGCCCTGATTACGGCAGCAGAGAGCAAGGGACAAGCCAAGATCGTCGCGTCTCCGCGCGTCACTGCTTTGAATAATCGCAAGGCTGAGATTTCGAGCGGCCAGCAGATTCCCGTCGTGACTCCGCAGACGGGCGCTGGTGGCACGGGCGGCGTCCTGCTCTTTACGACGACGTTCGTCTCCGTCCCCTTACGTCTTGAAGTAACGCCGCAGATCACAGATGCCGGCACGGTCGTGCTGCGCGTCGTGGCAGAGAACAACAGCGTCAACACCACCATCGCGGTCAACGGCACGCCCGGCATCGACACGCAGAAGATGGAGACGGAAGTTCTAGTCCCGGACGGCGGCACAACGGTTGTGGGCGGCGTCCTCGCTGATAACGAGGGCGAGATTCAGAACCGCACGCCCGGCCTCGCTTCGATTCCTATCGTCGGCAATCTCTTCAAGCGCAAAGCTGTCACGCGCCAGACCAACGAGATTCTATTCTTTATCACTCCTCGTATCTATCGTCCGGACTTCCAGGGACGCCCGACTTCGGGTACGGTCGGCACAGGCACACGCTCGACGACTATCGTGCAGCCAGTACCGCTCGGCAATCCGCCGTCGAACACGCCGACGCCGACGCAGTTGCAGCAACAGCAGCCCGGCACGCCGTCTGTCCCGATGACCACGCCCGGAGGCCAGTCGAACGCTCCGGCAACTACGCCGAACGGTTCAGCCCCTCAACAGTAAAGAAGGAGGCGATTAAAGAGATGTTCAGAGAATCACTCGCAGCAATCATCGAGCGCACGGATGGAGCCATCGCCGCGCTGATTATGGGGACGGACGGCATCGCTGTTGAAAAAGTCCTGAGCAATGATGGCGACGAAAGTAATCTGGATGTCGCCACCGCAGAGTTCACATCACTCATACGCAACGCACAGCGCACGGGCACAGATGTCGGGCTCGGTGGACTAAATGAGATCGTCCTCTCCTACGAGAGCGCGTCTTTCATCATGCGGCTTTTCAACCGCGAATACTTTGTCGTGCTGGCGCTCAAGCCGGAATGCAATCTGGGGCGCGGGCGCTTCGAGCTACGCAAGGCCGAGCTTCAGCTCGCACGCGAGTTCGCCGTCTAACCTTTATTTCCCCCATCACTAAAAGAGGCTGCTCCGAGTTAAGAGCAGCCTCTATTTTTTTGGTCAGTCGACGCTTCGTTTATCCTGTGCCCTGCGGCATCTTCACATGCGGCATGCCGCGCAGGATAACGCGCTGGCGACGCGCGACGCGACGCGGATTCAGTTGCGGATTAAATATCTTGAGCGGGCCGGGAACCATCGCTGAGAGATAAGCAGCTTCGCGCACGGAAAGCTGCGCTGCGGATTTTTTGAAATAGTATTGCGAGGCAGCCTCTGCGCCGTAGATGCCGTCGCCCCACTCTATGACGTTCAAATAGATTTCCAGTATGCGCCGCTTGGACAATTCGCGTTCCAGGAAATAGGTGATGACGGCCTCGCGCCCCTTGCGCACGAAAGACCTTTGCGAAGAGAGGTAAAGATTTTTGGCGAGCTGCTGTGTGATGGTCGAAGCGCCGCGCTTGAAATCCGGCATCGCCGGAATCCAGCTCGATTGATCGTCGCCCTCCTGCTTGGCCTCCTTCTCACTTTCCCGCTGCGCTTCTTCCCACGCGCGCTGAATGGCCGCGTAATCAAAGCCGTGATGAGTCGCAAAGTTCGTGTCTTCGCCTGCAAGGACGGCGCGTTGCAGGTTGGGCGAGATTTTTTCGAGCGGCACCCACACTTGATAGCGGCGCGGCTCTTCACCTCTGGCCTGCGCCTCTTTCGCACGCGTCTCAATTAGCGAGGTCGTCGCAGGGTTCTCAGCATTGAGCTTGGAGATTCTGGGGAAGGTGATAAATTCGTAACAGAGCCAGCCGATAAAGACTCCGATCAGCACCCACGTCCAAACTTTTAACCAGTGTCGCATCTCTTAAATCAGGCTAACCTTTACGCGCAACCTTTTCAATCCGTCAGGACAGGTTGAAATTTCCGCCGCGTTCGATCTCAAAATAAACTTTCGCTCCCCTTTGCGATTGCTTTCAGACTCTCTGCCTCGCTGAAGACGGCGCGCGCCGCGCGTATCGTATTGCAATGAATCTCCACAGTATCTTTGATGTCCGCTGCGTACCCGCCGGACATGACCGTCACTACTGGAACGCGACGCTCAAGGCACTCTGCCAGCACATATTCATCGCGTGCGCGCAGCCCCTTTATAGACAACGCGAGCCGTCCGAGCTTATCGCCGACGAACGGATCAGCGCCGCCCAGATAAAAGAGAATGTCCGGCTCGTGCGCTAAGACCTGCGGGAGATGCTCTGCGAGCGTTTCAAGATAAACTTGGTCGGTCGTTCCGTCCGGCAATTCAACGTCGAGCGTCGAGCGTGCCTTAAAGAGCGGATAGTTCTTCGCCCCGTGCATGGAGAATGTAAAGACGCTCGCGTCCTCCGCAAAGATGGTCGCCGTCCCGTTGCCCTGATGCACATCGCAATCGACGATGGCGGCGCGAGTGATCGCGCCCCCGCGTTGAAGCACGCGAATCGCAATCGCGACATCATTCAACACACAAAAACCTTCGCCGCGATCAGCGTAGGCATGATGCGTCCCGCCCGCAAGATTTGACCCGATACCTTCGGAGAGAGCCCAGCGTGCAGCCGCGAGAGTTCCTCCCGTAGCGAGAAACGAGCGCCGCACCAGAGCCTTAGACCACGGCAATCCAAGTCGGCGCAGCTCGCGCGCCGTCAAAGCGCCCGCGCGAAGCCGCGTAATATAATCTTCCGTATGGACGAGCAGCACGTCCGCGACAGAGGCTGGCTGCGGCTCTACAATATCGTCGGAATGAAGCGTGCCTTCGCTTAATAGCTGATCGCGCACCAGCTCGAATTTCCGAATCGGGAACACATGACCTTCACCGATGTCCGCGTAGTAACGCGGTGTGTATGCGACGCGCAACATGACCATTTTGGATTTTAGATTTTGGATTTTGGATTAACGCTTCCCTTAGCTTGAATTTTGGAATTGAGGCTTTCAACCTCTGTTACTTGCCAATCCGAAATCCAAAATCCAAAATCCAAAATGTAAAAATTAGTATTGAATCAAACTTCCTTCTCGCTTGGCGCGGCGCACGGCGCGCCCAAACACCCAGAGCGAAAAGGGAAGCAGGACGGCCAGGAAAAGTAGAAGCGTGAAAAGCGGGTCGCGCACCTGTGATAATCCCTGCCCCTCGATCAGGACGCGGCGGATACCGTCCAGCCCATAAGTCGGGGGAAGTATCTTGGTGATAATGCCGACGCCGCTCCCCGCGTACTCCGTCAGCAATCGCGTCGGGAAAAGCACGCCGGAAAAAAGGGCCGAGCCCGTCCCCAGAAAAATGCCGAACGGATCGCCCCGCTTAAAGACCATCGCAAAACTCGCAGAGAGGATACCAAGACATGCCAGCACCAGCGTTGTCAGAATCAGAAACATAAAGGCCAACAAAAAATTTCCGGCGTAGTGAACATCGAAAAAGAGCCAGCCGAAGAAAAGATATAGAGAAGAATAAAAGGTCGCCTGCACGAAATCCCATGCTGAGCTGGCAACGATCATCGTCGGCAGATTGATCGGCGTCAACAGCACGCTCTCCAACGTTCCCTGTGATTGTTCCTGACGAATCGCCGTCGCCAGGCTAGAAAATCCCGTCATAAAATAGTTGAGCACGGCGAGGCCGGTAATCCACGCGGGCAAAGGGTCGCGCCATTGCGGGTCAGCGACGCTCAGAAACCCTACGTAGATACGCGAGATAAAGAAAAAGATCGTGACGACGGTCAGGATCGAGAGCATACGCATAAAAAAGTTCATGCGGTAGCTGATCGCCACCAGAAAATCTCGGACGACGAAAGCGCGCACGCGGCGAAAGAAAAGAAGAAGGCTCATCATGCTCTATCGTCCACGCTCTCCGCCAAAGGCTCGCGCTCGTAGCTCTCCATGACATCAAGAAGGGTCGGACGCTCGGCCTCGAAATCAAGAATCGTCGCTCCCATTGTATGCAGCGCGCGCACCACTCGGTCGAGCCTGTCGTCTTCCGTCTCTCGCCCGAAACTGATAATCAAAATCCCACCCTGCTCTTTGATCTCAAGATCATGTAATTCTCTGGCGAGCGAAGAAAGCTTGATACGCTCGGCCGTGATGTTCTGTGCCTTCAACTGCACACGCTCTGTCTGTTTGTGAAGCATGCGAAGATTGCCGGGCGTGTCCAGAGCGCGAATGCGCCCGCGACTGATGATGGCAACTCGCTCGCAAAGCTCTTCGACTTCGATCAGATTATGCGAAGTGAGCAGGATGGAGACGGGAGGATCTTTTGCGGCGAGCGAGTTAATCAGTGCGCGCATACGTGCGGCGGCCAGCGGATCGAGCGAGCGCGTCGGCTCGTCCAGCAGCAGGACGGGAGGACTGGCGAGCATCGCGCGCGCAAACGCCATGCGCTGCTTGTTTCCTGTCGAAAGCTCTCCGAAGCGGCGACGGGCCAACTCCTCCAATTCAAAGCGCTCGATCATCTCAAGCGTACGACGACGCGCCTGCCGATCACTCAGACCGTAGAGCCGCGCAAAGAACATCAGATTCTGCTCGACGGTGAGCCGCCAGTAAAAGCTTCTCTCCTCTGCGGTCGCGAGTCCTACAAGGCTGCGCACGGCTTCTTCATCGCGCACGCTGTCGTAACCTTTGACTGTGACTGTGCCCATTGTCGGCTGGACAAGTGTGGCGACGATCTTGGTGAGAGTGGTTTTGCCCGCGCCGTTGCGACCGATGAGGCCGAAGATTTCGCCCTCTCGCACCGCTAAAGAGACATCGCAGAGCGCTTGCGTGGGAGGTTTTGACTTTCGCCGGAAAAACTTTTTGACGCGCGCCAGAGGGACTGGATAGGTCTTCGAGAGATGCTCAATCGAGACGGCCACAGCGCGCTCCGTCTCCGTCCGGGGCGCATCACGTTTCTCGCTCTCACGGTTGCGCCCTTCTGTAATCGCTGCTGATGACATAAAAAGAGATCGAACGGCACTCCTCTCTTCTACAGCTTTTAATTTGAAGCGAGAAGAGAGGAGCGCCGTTCGAGTTTACAGGCAAGGCGACAGGACAGTAAACCGCTTACCGAAGATGGACGGGCTGAAGTATCAGGCTGTCCCTGAAAAGCCCCTGTGCCGTTTTAGTAGCGACGACGATTTCTGCGAACGCCGACGCCGATGGCGCGTGGAATACGCGGGCGAACGCGCACGCGAACTGTTCGCGGACGACGCACGGAGCGACGCATGTACACGCCACGCCGCAGGCGACGGCCACGATTCGAGCGAATGCTGCGACGCATCATGCGACGATGAACACGACGGCGCACTCTTCTGCGTCGGCGAACTGTTCTGCGCCGACCGATGCCGATTGATTGCAAAAACGCCGGGGCGGTCGATGAGACTGGCGTCGAGACGGCCTGAATCTCTTCATTCAACTGCTCACTACCGCTGCGCCCTTCGCTCGCCACCGGCATACTCAAGAGAAAAGTTGAGAGCACTAAGGTAATCAAGGTTTTCTTCATACACATCTCCTCTAAGTGAAGGATTAAGTGAAACGGAAAAGAACGGATTCCGGCGACGAACAGCACGCGCGTGCCGGGTCGGCCAACGGCACATCGCCGTTGGCCCACAAGCTTTGGGAGAGAGAACGCGCCGCGAAAGCGATGTATCACTTTGCGGCGGAAGGTGTCAATGATTTTCAACGCTTGCGCTGTCTGGGGTCTAAGTATTCGCGCAGCCCGTCGCCGATAAAGTTGAAGGCGAGCACTGTCAACGCAATCGCTATCCCAGGAAAGATCAGCGCATGCGGCGCGGCCTGAAGCGTCGAAAGATCGCGCGCCTCTTCGATCATCACGCCCCAGGACGGCGCTGGCGGCGGCACACCCAACCCCAGAAAAGAGAGCGACGCTTCGGCCAGCACAGCCCCGGCCATGCCTAAGCTCGCCTGCACAATCAAAGGCTGCACAGCGTTCGGCAGAATATGGAGAAAGAGAATACGCAGATCGCTTGCTCCGAGCGCGCGCGCCGCCTGCACGAAATCGTACTCACGCACCTTTAAGACCTGCCCGCGAATCAGGCGCGCGTAACCGACCCACCCGATAATGCACAACGCGAAGATCAGCTTGTTAAGTCCCGCGCCGAGGAACGCAACGAGCGCAATCGCCAGCAACAGACCTGGAAAAGCCAGAAAGACATTGAACACATAGCCCGACATAATGCGGTCAATCCATCCCCCGTAATAGCCGGAGAGAGCGCCCAGGATTGTCCCGACGATGGCGGAGACGACGACGACAGTAATACCTACGCGCAGAGAGATACGCGCTCCGTAGATGACGCGCGCGAAGACATCGCGCCCGGTCGAATCCGTGCCGAACCAGTGCGCCGCAGATGGCGGCAGATAGCGGCTAGACAGATCGGTCGCGCTAATATCCTGCGTGGCGATCCACGGCGCAAAGAGCGCGACGAAGATCAGGATAACAACGACGACGAATCCAAAAATGGCTAAACGATTCATAAGAAAGCAGTGATAAGTGGCGAGTGACAAGTGACGAGCGGAAGATAAGCTTTTAACTTCTCACTCGTTACTTCCCACTCGTCACTGTACTCTGATTCGTGGGTCGAGCCAGCGATAGACCATATCCGTGAGCGTGTTCGCAAAGATATAGGTCACGCTGATGACTAGCACACAACCTTGCACCAAACGATAATCGCGTTTGTTGATTCCATCCTCGACCAGGAGCAGGCCGATGCCGGGCCAGCTAAAAATTTTCTCCGTGATGATCGCGCCCGCCAGAAGAACGCCGAGCTGTAATCCTAAAATCGTGACCACCGGAATCAATCCGTTTTTTAAGACGTGCTTATAGACGACCTTGTTCTCGCTTAAACCCTTGGCGCGCGCCGTGCGCACGTAGTCTTCGCCCAGCTCTTCGATCACGGATGAGCGCACCATGCGCGTCAGGATGGCGGAGAGAGCCGCGCCCAGAGTGACTGCGGGCAGGATAATGTCTTCGGGATTGAAGCGCCCGGATGCGCCAAGCCAGCTAAGCTTGACCGCGAAGATATAGACCAGCATTGGCCCGATGACGAAGCCTGGCAGACTGATACCGATCAGCGCGACGAAGCTTGAGACGTTATCGACGAACGTGCCACGGTTTTTTCCTGCGACGACGCCGAGCGGAATCGCGATGGCGACGGCGATTACGAGCGCGGCCAGCGCCAGCTCAATCGTTGCCGGGTAACGTTCGAGAATCAGGTCTATGACGGGACGGTCTGTGCGAAATGAACGGCCCATGTCGCCGTGCAGAATCGCGCGCCAGTATTCCACGTAACGATTGTCCAGTCCGTGCCACTTAAAGCTTCTATCCCCGCTCGTCGGGTCGGCTGGAAAAGAGAAGAAGAAAGGAGGACGATCAAGCCCGTGTTTCTCGCGAAACTGTGCGACCTGTTCGGGCGTGGCCTGCTCGCCAAGGATTGCAATCGCCGGGTCGCCTGGCACAAGCTCTATGAGCAGTGTGACGAGCGACACGACAGTCCAGACCACCAGAAGCAGGATGCCTATGCGGCGTAAAGTACCAAGGAGCTTATGCTTCATCGAAGAGGTGCTTTGCCCCGATCCCAAAATTCCTGATTGAGCGAAATTAACTTTATAAAATTTCTTGCGCGGATGATAGCAGAATCGAGAGGTC
Source organism: Pyrinomonadaceae bacterium (assembly GCA_035537255.1). Classification (GTDB taxonomy): domain Bacteria; phylum Acidobacteriota; class Blastocatellia; order Pyrinomonadales; family Pyrinomonadaceae; genus DASQYE01. The sequence goes on from DATLMN010000045.1 coordinate 10,993, forward strand.
TCTTAACAGCAATAAAGCAGGATGAAGGCAGAAGGGGCTGGGTTTGCGCTTGATGGTTACAAATGATGGCGCGCAGGAGTGAGCAGAAATAGTAAAGTAGCCCGACAGTCTTCGCGTCGATCTGGATGGCTTGCGACGGCCCCGACAACCGCGCAAACTTCAGGACGAGCGCTAAACTATCGGACTACTTTAATGGTTGCATGGCTCCTTTTCCTGATTTGCTGTGCAACCAAACTCGTTTTTAAGACTCGGCGGGGCGCGTACCCAGATGCAGGGCTGCGATGCCACCCGTCAGATTCTGGTACGAGACCTCTGCGAACCCGACTCCGCGCATCAACGCGGCGAGCCGCTCCTGGTCAGGAAACCGCGAGACGGAATCGGGCAGATATTCGTAAGCACCGCGCGAGCCGCTGACGAGGCCGCCTATGCGTGGCAGTACGCGCGTAAAATAGAACTGAAACAATGCGCGAAAGCCCGGCACGACGGGACTGGAAAATTCCAGCACGGCCACACGCCCGCCCGGCTTCAACACTCGCCACAACTCTTTCAAACCACCCTCGACGCTGGACAGGTTGCGCAGGCCAAACGCAATACTCACAGCCTCGAAAGACCTGTCATTGAAGGGAAGCCGCAAAGCGTCACCTTCGACAAACGGGATAGACTGCTTTTGCTCAACGGCCTTGCGCGCGGCGATCTCCAGCATCGGGCGACAAAAATCTGTGCCGACGACCTGTGCGCCTGTTGCCTTCACAATCGCCAGCGAGAGGTCGCCCGTACCACAGGCCACGTCCAGCGCGCGTGCATCCGCACCCATGAGCGAAGCCTGAAGCCTCTTCGCCACAAGCCGCCGCCAACGCTGATCTATATTGCCTGACAGCAGATGGTTTAAAAGATCATAGCGCGTGGCGATCCCCGAAAACATCTCGCGCACGCGGCGCGCGTGATCGCCCTCTCCAACATTTCTTTGGTCGGACACAGTTAAGCGAATCCTGCCTTGTGGATGGTTGCAGATGAATTGCGATAGCTTTGCAATTTATAAAGGGCTTTTCGCGGGTGTCGGAGGCGCAGGCTTATTCGCAGGCCCTGCAAGTTCTATTTTTCCGTCACGCTCAAGGTCTGCCGTCACTTGCGCGGCCGGGCCTATGACGACCGCCGCGAGCGGCGCATCGCGGAAAAGCCTGGCGGCCACGCGCTGCATATCCGCCAACGACAACTGGCTGAGCGCGCGCAACTGATCCGGCACGGGCGGGAGCTTGTAGGTTTCCATGTCGAGCCACACGCCTGCGAGCGACTCCGGTTGATCAAGCTGTTTATTAAAAACGGCCAGGGCCTCGCCCTTCGCGCGCTCAAACTCGGCAGTTGTGACGGGCGAGGTCGCAAGCTGGCGCAGGACACCGCGCGCCGCACTGATCGTGCGCGCCGCTTCCGCCGTATGCACAGACGCGCCCATGACGAACATGCCCGGCAGCACATGCGCTTCTTGACGGACAAAGAAAGCGCTACGGCTCAGTTCAGGCATCGCTGCCTGCCAGCGGTCGCGTGCGAGGAGCGCCAGAACAGTGACAGCCGCCGCGTCTCGATCCGAACGAGCAACGGAGCGTGCGGCCAGTCTGATCTCTGTCGTCTCCGCGCCCGGCAGATCAAAGACGAGCGTGCGCGCGTCCGGCGCGTCCGGTTGACGAAAGGTCGTGGGCGCAATCCGGTCGCTCTTGCGCCATGCTCCGAGAAGCTGTCGCAGGGCGCGTATAGCGCGGCGCTGCTCTATGCCGCCGATGACGACCAGCGTGGCGTTGTTCGGGCTCAGGAATCTATCGCGAGCGTAAATAAGATCGGCGCGTACAAGCCCGCCCAGGGTTTCGGGCGACCCGGCGCTGGGGCGTCCGTATGGAAAATCTCTGTAGAGGCGGGCGGCGATGGCTCTGTCGGCCACAGCCGTCGGCGCGATGCCCGCTTCGCTGATCACCTTGATACGCGCATCACGCAGCTTCGTGACGGTTTCCGGGACAAGCGCCGTGTTGACGAGGGCGGGTCGCAGCAGGTCTACGATCCTTTCAAATTCCGCAGCCCGGCCGGTCAGGGTAATATTGATCGCGTCGTAATCGGTCGTAACCTCTATACGCCCGCCCAGCTCCTCCGTAAAATAGTCGCGTGTAGTCGGGTCTGGAAACAGTAGGTCGCCCAGAAGCGCCATCGTCCCGGCCTTTCCCGCCAGGTCAAAGGCCGAGCCGCTGTGTATGCGCAGCTTGAGCATCACCAGGGGGTCGCCCGGGCGCTGCCAGAATAGGACGTTGAGGCCGTTGAGCAACTGGTCGCGCACGGGCTCTGGCGGCACTTGCGCCGCCCCCGTGACGCTTGAGGCGAGGAGCGCGAAGGTCAAAGGAAACGCTAAAAAGCCTGATTTTATTGCTCTAAATGCTCGAATTGGGTTGCTCATAACTTGATTGGTGGCGAAAAAGCATCTGGCCGTATAAACCTCAGACCGATCCTTACGGGGCGGAAAAAAGTGTGGAAGAGACGAAAACAGTTTAGATTCGATCAACACGCGCGTCAACCGTTTCGCTTCTGAGCGCATCAAACCTCTGTTTCAAGCAGGGTTAGCAGGCGGCGCTTGCCTGTTTCACTCGTAAAGCAAAGATGAGTATAATGCGGTTCGGGTCTAAAAGGTCACAGGGGCCCGAGATTCCAGAAGGGCCTGCACGCGTAGATCGAACCGCCAATATCAAAGTTTAAATTGCCGCTCCACAGAAAAGCCAGGCTTTTCCCCCGAAGCGGCCCATGAGGGTCAGACATGAAACAGTGTTCAGTATGCCAGGAGGAGTTCGCTGATAAGTTCAGCTTTTGCCCCGTGGACGGCACTCCTCTGGACGGTCATATCATTAAAGCCGTCGAACCAACGAAGCCTGAACCCGAGCTTGGAGCGACCACACCCCCGCCCAGCTATATCCCCAGCCAAACGGAAGAGACAGGAGAGACCCAATGGGCCGCCCCGTCTATGTCGGCGGCAGCCGCCGCCGCTACCAGCCACGAACACGCAGATGAATATCACCTGACGATCATCGAAGACCGTGGTATTACAAGCCGTCTTCTAGGAGAGTTGCGCGAGGTTTCGCACGAATCGCAACTGACCTGGCCGGAGTTCAAGCGCGATCCTATGGGATTCGTCAAGCGCTCGTTCGTCGCCTACGGGCAGATGCTGAAGCGTTTCATCGCTCGTCCGAACGTGGCGATAGCGATGCTGGCCGCCGTCCTCTCTATGGCGCTGATCGTGGTCGGGGTCGCATGGCTGGATCGTCCGCAGGCCGGTAATGCTTCGCGTACGCCGGTCATCATCTTTACGGTCGTGGCGCTGGGCGTGCTGATCGCCATCTTCGCCGGTTGGATGAAGCGCGAGCGCACGGCTTCCGCCGGAAGCTCTCTGTCCGGCGGCACGGCTAATGCCGCGCTGACAACGGAATCGACGGACACTTCCGGCTTTGCCATCGCAACCATCGTCGCTTTCGCCTTCGTCTTCGCGATCATCGGCAGCGTGATCTTTATGGATTACAGGCAAAGGCATGCTGCGACGCAATTAGCAGACCAACAGCGCCAAGACCTTGAATATCTGGGCGAGCTGACGGACATTCCGGAGGAGCAGGAAAAGGTCGACAAGGGCGCTGCTGGCACGAACAAGGGCAACGGCGGCGGCTCGAAACCCAAACAGGATAAGCCCGGCGGTGGCGGCGGCGGCGGTCGCGAAGAGCAAAAGCCAGCCTCCTTCGGCAAACTGCCGCAGGCCTCGCTGACCATTCCGCAGGTCTTAGCTCCCGATCCGAATCCACCTAAGATCAAGAATCCATCTTTGCCTGTGGCGGCGACCATAGACGCAGACCCGCTGCTGTTCCCGACGGACACGCGTCCGATTCCCTACGGCGATCCGAAGTCCAGATCAACTGATCCGAGCAGTGGGCCGGGTTCTGGCAACGGTATCGGCACGGGCACGGGCGGTGGCGTTGGCTCAGGTGAAGGCGGCGGCGTCGGCCCGGGTCGCGGCGGTAATACCGGAGGCGGTGACCGTCACGAAGGCGGCGGCGGGCCCGGCGGCGGTGGCGGCGGTGACACAGATTATAGCCGCACGTTCAGCCCGCGCGAGGTCTCGCAGAAGGCGCGTATTCTCTCTAAGCCGGAGCCGCAGTACACCGAGGATGCCAGGCGCAATCAGATCAGCGGAACGGTCGTTCTGAAAGCAGTCTTTTCATCTTCCGGACAGGTGACGAATATTCGCGCGGTCAGTAGCTTGCCGCATGGATTGACGGAGCGAGCGATAGCCGCTGCGCGCCAGATCAGGTTTAGTCCGGCGATGAAGGACGGCCGTCCCGTCTCGCAGTACATCCAGATCGAATATAACTTTAACCTGTACTGAGACGTGGAAACCTCAGGCTCAATACTTCGATAAAAACATGAGCGGCGTCGGTTGATGATATTCACCGACGCCGCTCATGTTTTATTCAGTAGCTACGTAATCACCCGCGCTAGTCCCAAACCAGCTTGTCAGGCGAGTCGTGCAGCGACACGCTTGATGCGATTGATGCCTTCCTTCAAACGATCCAGCGAGGTCGCGTAAGAGATGCGTATGAACCCTTCAGCGCCAAAGCCCGCGCCGTCCGTGACGACCGTCTGTTCCTCTTTCAGAAGACGCTCGGCAAATTCGCCGGAAGTCCTGACCTCTCCTTTCAGGCAGCCGCGTATATCCGGGAACGCATAAAAAGCGCCTTCGGGACGCGCGCAACGAAAACCAGGTATCTCTGCCAGAGCATCAAGCAGCCATGCGCGCCGCGCAGTGTATTCGTCAAGCATTCGTCCGACGGAATCCTGCGGGCCGTTAATAGCCTCCGTCGCCGCGCGCTGCGCGATGGAATTCGGATTGCTCGTCGAGTGTCCCTGAACCTTGAGCATCGCGCCCGTCCACTCCGCAGGAGCGAGCGCATAGCCCATGCGCCAGCCCGTCATCGCGTAAGTCTTAGAGAAAGACCCAGCGATGCACAGTCGCGCTCTTAATTCTTTAGGCAAACTGGCGGCGCTGAAAACCTCTGCGGGCGGATAGACGAAACGCAGATAACACTCGTCCGAGATGGCATAGATTCCGCGCTCTGCGACGACCTCCATAATCCGCTCGAACTCTTTCGGTGGAATCACGCGTCCCGATGGATTATTCGGCGAGTTAAGAATCAAGAGCCTTGTGCGCGGGGTGATGGCGCGCGCGACCTGTTCGGCCGTGAGCAGGAAATCTGTCTCTTCCGTATCGATAAAGACGGGAGTGGCGCTGGCGAAAGTGGCTATCTCAGGAAATGTGACCCAGTAGGGTTTGGCGACGAGGACTTCAGTGCCGGGGCCCGCGAGCGAAACGATGGCGTTAAAGAGCGCCTGCTTGCCGCCCGATGTCGCCATCACTTCCGAGCGCTCGAACGTTGTGCCGAACTCGCGCTCGTAGAAATTGATGATCGCCTGTTGCAGCTCGCGCGTGCCGGCGGTCGGCGTGTATTTGGTCTGCCCGGCGCGCATAGCCTCCACGGCGGCGAGCTTGATATTTTCCGGAGTGTCGAAATCGGGCTCGCCCGGGCCCAGATCAACTACATCAACGCCCTCTGCGCGCATCGATTCGGCCACCTGCATGGCGGCGAGCGTGGAGGAGACGCGCATCCGCGCAACAGCGTCCGAGATGGGAAATGCTTCTTTGGCTGGCTTGGTCATCATCGTTCAAGATCGAAAAGAGGCGCGGGCGCGTGCGGGAAGTCTGCGAACTCACGCGCGCCACGCTCTCAAAAATTATTTACGCCCGCCGCCCTTCTTGGAAGAGCCTTTGCGTGCGCCGCCTTTTCTAGCTCCGCCCTTCTTGCTGCCCCCGGAAGAGCTTTTCTTAGAAGAGCCTTTCTTCGCGCCGCCCTTCTTCGTGCTCTTTTTCGCGGCTTGCTTTCCACCTTTTTTGCCGCTCTTCTTGCCGCCCTTCTTACCGCCTTTGCGCGCGGGCTCTGTGTTCAAGGGTTTGCCGTAACCGCCGCCGCCGGGCTTTTCGCCGCCGCCGTGCATGGCGTTGACGGTTGCCCATGCGCGTTTCTCCGCTTCATCATCAGAGACGCCGCGCTTCTCGTAGCCCTCTTCAATATGCTCCGCCTGACGTTTCTGCTTGTCCGTGTATTTCCCCTTGTCTCCTCTTGCCATTCGTGTCTCCTCCCTTTGAGCGTTGTGCGCCGTGACGATCTTATCGCTGGCGCTGTTAGTGTGGAATGCTTGAAAGTATATCACGCACACGCGCCCGCCCAATATCAACTCTTATTGAGCTTCTTACGCATACGAGCTTCGACCAGCGGGGGCACGAGTCCGTCTATCTTTCCGTCCAGTTGAAAGACCTCTTTGACGAGGCGCGAGCTGACGTAAGAATAAACTTCCGCAGGCATCATAAAGACTGTCTCGATGCGAGGCTCTTGCCGCCGATTCATCAAAGCCATCTGCAACTCGAATTCGTAATCGGAGACGGCGCGTATGCCGCGCACAATCGCGTCGGCTTCTCGCTCCATAGCATAATGCACGAGCAGTCCTTGAAAATCCTCGACCAGCAGTGTGCAATCGCCCTTGTTGATCTCGGTGATTACTTCCAGCAACATTTCGCGCCGCTCTTCGATGGTAAACAGCGGGCGTTTTTCAGGATTGACGAGGATGGCGATGATGATCTCATCGAAGAGCTTGCAGCCGCGCTCTATGATGTCCAGGTGGCCGTTTGTCACGGGATCGAATGAGCCTGGATAGATCGCGCGTCGTATCATGAAAGTCTTTGACTTGTTAGATAGAGTTGTTAAATCCGCAGCCGAAGGTAACACAAAACAGTGGCGAGTGACGAGTGACGACTGACAAGTGACAAGCTGAAAATCATAATCAAGGCTCGCCACTCGTCACTCGTCACTCGCCACTGCTCTCTTGACATGAAGGGCGGCGGGTGTTTCAATATCCGTTGTCAGTAAACGTGGTGAGTTAAGGCAACTTGCGGCCACGTAAAATAAACTGCTAAACAGCTCGGCGAGTCTTTCCCGTAGGACTAATCGAAAACGGCTTCAAAGGAAAGCCCCGCGTTGTTCGGCGCGGGGCTTCACTATGTGGGCCATTTTGGATTTTAGATTTTGGATTTTGGATTGGCGAAAGAGCGAAGGTTTGAGACAGTCGCTGCCAGTATTCAAGAGTCCCCGAAGTGTTAATCTAAAATCCAAAATCTAAAATCTAAAATATGATGAGTTTTCTCGACACATTAAAGGAGCGCATCGCGGTCTTTGACGGCGCGATGGGCACTAATATTCAATCGCAGAATCTGACGGCGGACGATTTCGGCGGGCCGCATCTCGAAGGCTGCAACGAATACCTGCTCGTCAGTAAGCCCGAAGCCATCGAAAGAGTTCACGCCGCCTTCTTCGAGGCCGGCTGTGATGTGGTTGAAACCAATTCGTTCGGCTCGACCTCAATCGTGCTGGCCGAGTATGACCTTGCGTCGCAGGCCTACGATCTGAATTTCCGCGCCGCGCAACTCGCCAGGCGCGTGGCAGCGGATTTCTCCACCAAAGATAAACCGCGCTGGGTCTCAGGCTCTATGGGGCCCGGAACGAAATTGCCCACGCTCGGGCATATCAATTTCCGCGATTTGAAGACCGCATATTTCGAGCAGGTGCGCGGACTCGTCGACGGCGGCGTCGATATGCTTCAGGTCGAAACGTGTCAGGACTTGCTGCAAACAAAAGCGGCGCTCTCCGCCATCTTTGAATACTTCGAGCAGATTAAGCGGCGCGTGCCCGTCATCGCGCAGGTGACGATAGAGATTTTCGGGACGATGCTCAACGGCACGGAGATCAGCGCGGCGCTCACTGCGCTTGAGCCTTTCCCCATCGATGTCATCGGCATGAACTGCGGCACTGGGCCCAAGCACATGACCGAGAGCATACGTTATCTTTGCGAGAATGCGCCGCTGCCCGTCTCCGTGCTGCCGAACGCAGGACTGCCGGAAGTCAAAAACAACGCGACGCATTACGACGAGACGCCAGAATCCTTCACAGCGCAGATCGTCCATTTCGCCAGAGACTTCGGCGTCAACATCGTCGGCGGCTGCTGCGGCACTACGCCTGAACATCTGAAGATGGTCGTCGAAGCCGTCGGGCGTCTGACGCCAAAGAAGCGCGATGCGCGGCTTGTCCCGTCTGCTTCGTCAATCTATTTTCAGCAGCCCTTTGTGCAGGATAACTCTTTTCTGATCGTCGGCGAGCGCGTCAACGCCAGCGGCTCAAAAAAGATGCGCGACCTGCTCAACGCCGAAGATTGGGACGGGCTGATAAAGCTTGCGAAGGATCAGGAGCGCGAAGGCGCGCACGTTCTGGATGTCAACGTAGACTTTGTCGGGCGCGACGGTGTCGCGGACATGCACGAGCTGGCCTCGCGCCTCGTGACGAACATCAAAATTCCACTGATGCTGGATTCGACCGAATGGCAAAAGATGGAAGCGGGCCTGGAACACGCTGGCGGCAAGTGCATTCTGAATTCGACTAATTACGAGGACGGCGAGGCACGCTTTGCCAAAGTGCTTGAGCTTGCTAAAAAGTTCGGCGCGAGCGTCGTCATCGGCACGATTGACGAAGAAGGAATGGCGCGCACGGCTGAAGGAAAATTCCGCATCGCAAAGCGCGCATACGAGCAGGCGACACAGAAGTACGGCATCCCCGCGCACGACATCTTCTTTGATCCGCTCGCGCTTCCCATTTCGACCGGCATCGAAGAAGACCGTCGCAATGCTCTCGAAACCATAGAAGGCATTCGTCGCATCAAGCAGGAGCTGCCCGACTGTTTTACCATCCTCGGCGTCTCGAACATCTCGTTTGGCTTGAACCCTGCCTCGCGCGTCGCCCTGAACTCGGTTTTCCTGCACGACGCGGTCGAAGCTGGCCTGGATGCCGCGATTGTCAACGCGAGCAAGATTGTTCCGCTCAATCGCATAGAAGACCATCAGCGCGAAGTCGCACGCCAGTTGATCTACGACGAGCGAAAGTTTGAAGGCAACATCTGCACGTACGATCCGCTCACCGAGTTCACCACGCTCTTCGAGGGCGTGACGACGAAGAGCGCCAAAAAGGATACGAGCAATCTGCCCGTCGAAGAGCGCCTCAAGCGCCATATCATCGACGGCGAAAAGATCGGTCTTGAAGATCAACTCAAAGTGGCGCTCGAAAAGTATTCCGCGCTCGACATCATCAATACTATCCTGCTTGACGGGATGAAGGTGGTCGGCGATCTCTTCGGCAGCGGCCAGATGCAGTTGCCCTTTGTGCTGCAATCGGCGGAAGCGATGAAGGCTGCGGTGCGTTTTCTGGAGCCCTTTATGGAGAAGAAGGGCGGCGCAACGGAGAAGGGCACGATGGTGCTCGCGACCGTCAAGGGCGATGTTCACGACATAGGTAAAAATCTGGTGGACATCATCCTGACCAATAACGGCTACAAGGTCGTCAACCTCGGCATCAAGCAGGCGATAGATGACATTCTACGCGCCGCCGAAGAGCACAAGGCCGACGCCATCGGGATGAGTGGTCTGCTGGTCAAATCGACGCTCATCATGCGCGATAATCTGGAATTGATGAACGAGCGCGCGATCAGCGTCCCGGTCGTGCTGGGCGGCGCAGCCCTGACGCGCCGCTATGTCGAGGATGATCTGAAATCCATCTACAAGGGCAGGCTCTTTTATGCGAAGGATGCTTTCGACGGTCTGCACACGATGGATGCGCTGATGGGCACAGGCGGTGCGCAGGAAGCGGACGCGGCCACGAAGGCGAAGCAAAGAGTTGCTGCACAATCGGAAGGCAACGGCGACGGCGCGGGCGATGACGCGGAAGACCTCGTCGGCGAAGACGCCAAGCTGGGCATTCGCAAGCCTGCGAGGCCGCGCGCCGTAACTAAAACTGCTGGCGATACTACGCACACCCGTCGCTCGGATATTCGTACGGATGTCCCGATCCCGCGTGCGCCTTTCTACGGCTCGCGCGTCGTCGACTCGATTCCGCTTGAAGATGTCTTCGCTTACGTCAACGAAACTGCGCTCTTCAAAGGTCAGTGGCAGTTCAAGCAGGGACGCAAATCCGCTGAAGAGTACCAAAGTTTATTGACGGAGACCGTCAGGCCCGTCTACGAAGAGTTAAAGGAGCGCTCTCGTCAGAAAGAACTGCTGACGCCGCGCGTCGTCTATGGTTACTTTCCCTGTCAATCGGCTGGCAATGATCTCATTATCTACCACGACGACGAACGCACAGAGCGTATGCGTTTTACTTTTCCGCGCCAGCCTGCGGGCAAGCGCTTGTGTCTCGCAGATTACTTTGCCGCGCAGGATTCAGGGCGCATGGATACGGTCGCTTTTCATCTGGTGACGATGGGCAGGCGTGCCAGCATTTACGCGCGTGAGCTTTTTCAGGGCGACAATTACGCGGATTATCTTTTCTTTCACGGCCTGAGCGTGGAAGCGGCAGAAGCCCTGGCCGAACTCTGGCACAAGCGCATACGCGAGGAGTTGGGAATTGCCGACCGCGATGCGCGCGAGATTACAAAGCTCTTTCACCAGGGCTATCAGGGCTCGCGCTTTAGCTTCGGCTATCCCGCGTGCCCGAATCTGGAAGATCAAACCAAGCTCTTCGAGCTGCTCGATCCCGCGCGCATAGATGTCGAGCTGACGGAAGAGTTTCAGCTAGACCCCGAACAATCGACCTCGGCCATCATCGTTCACCACGAAGAGGCCAAATACTTTTCCATAGACTGAAAGTTTATGTCTTCCGCCGACCCTCCCAGTTCAGATTTCCCGGAGCAGCAAAGTGATTATCATCTGGCTGTGACGAGCGATCCGACTGCGGAGGAGATAGCGGTGCTGTCATGGATGGAGCGTTTCGCTTTCCGCTTCGTGCATCGCATGAATCAGGGAAGCTGGAAGCGTTTCTGGACTTGGTGTCAACGTGTGCTTGGCGCGGGATGGATTCATCTGGCGACGTATAATCTGATACGCGTCTACGGCCTGGAGCACGTCGAAGCTGTCTCGCACGAGCGGCCTATCCTGCTGGTGGCGAATCATCGCTCGTTCTTCGACATGTACACGGTCTCGACAGTGCTGTTTCGTCGCACGCGTTGGCCCAAAAAACTTTTCTTCCCCGTCCGAGGGCGTTTCTTTTACGAATCGCCGCTGGGGCTACTGGTCAATATGCTGATGGGTTGGTGGTCCATGTACCCGCCGATCTTCGCGGCCAACGATAAGCGGCTCTTCGATAAGTATTCTGTCCGCCGCCTGGCAGAGCTTTGTCGCACAGGGGCAGGGCACGTCATAGGCTTTCATCCGGAGGGCACACGCAATCGCAGCAGTGATCCTTATTCATATTTGCGCGCGCAGCCCGGTGTGGGCAAACTGATCAAGGACGCAGCGCCGCAGGTCATCCCTGTCTTCATCGCGGGCCTGGGCAATAATCTGCCGCGACAAATCCTGGGCAACTGGACGGGCGGCGAAGCTGTGCGCGTTCACTTCGGCGCGCGCCTTGAGCTGTCCGAATATCTCTCAAAGAAAGATCACGTGCGCACTTATAAAGAGATCAGCGATTTCGTGATGAGCAAGATCGCGGAGCTTGGAGAAGCGGATCGCGCTCTGTTTCAATCCCAAATCGCGAATCTCAAACCCCAGGTCAAAGAGCGCGAGCTTAGCACTTAAGACCAAGAGCTTTTCGCCAACGACTTCAGCTCGGAAAAAAGAATGCCGCACTTACCGCTTGTGATCGTTAATCCTGCTTCGGCTGGAAACTCTACGCGCGATGCGTGGCCGGGAATCGCGAGCGATCTGCGCGCGCACTTTGGCCCATTCCAGTGTGCCTTTACAGAAAAGCCTGGCGATGGTCGCCGTCTGGCTGCGATGGCCGCGCAGGAGGGAAGACGACTCATCATCGCCTGCGGCGGCGACGGCACTGCGAATGAGGTCGCCAACGGTATTCTGGAAGCGGGCGGCGAGAGCGAGCTTGGGCTCTTGCCGAGCGGGACGGGCGGCGATTTTCGTCGCACGCTCTCGATCCCAAAGCGAACGGCCGATGCTGCGCGCGCGCTCAAAAAGGGGCGCACACGACGGATGGATGTCGGTCGCGTCTCCTTCATCAATCACGAAGGGGAAAATGAGACGAGATATTTTCTAGGAGTCGCGTCCTTCGGCATGAGCCCGGAAGTGATCGAGCGTGTCAAAGAGGGAAGTTCCAACTGGTTTCCCACCACACAGGCAAAACGTTTGAGCGGCAGAGTCTCTTTCGCCGTCGCCACTCTTCAAACGACGCTCGCAAGCCCGCGCACGACCGTCCGTGTACAGTTAGACGAGAACGCCGAGCGCTATCTGACGGTCGCCAATCTTTGCGTCGCCAATGCCAGATATTTCGGCGGCGGTATGAAGGTTGCGCCCGACGCACTGCTGGATGACGGGCGTTTTGACATCATCACCATCGGCGATCTGGGCGCGTTGAAGATTCTAGCGAACGCGCACCAACTATATCTGGGCACACATCTCGGCATGGAGCAGGTTCATCATACGCACGCCGCGCGTGTCGAAGCACGCCCTGCGCGTGAGAATGTCGAAGTGGCAATTGAAGTGGATGGAGAGTTGCCCGGACGACTGCCCGCGACCTTCGAGATCATACCCCGCGCATTACGTGTGCGAACGAGATAATAATTGGAAGAATATTTTTGAACCCCTGTGGTGGCTTTCTTCACCTGCTGCTCGCCGCCGTCTTGAAGGCGTCGCTGCCGAGGAAATTCTCGCGCACATAGACGACCGTTTCGTGCAGTGTCTCTGCCGGGTCGCGTGGTGCGAAGCCGAGTTCGTCGCGAGCCTTGCCTGCGTCCAGATACCAGAAATGTTCCGCCATCTCGACCGCTTCGGCCTCGACGGGCGACGCCATGTCCCATTGACGAAAGAGCGCGTCGACCAGTTTCGATCCCGCGACCGTAAATCTTTTGGGCAGAGACAGGCGCGGGCCCTGTATCTTGGTGATTCGCTCAAGCCGACCAAGGAATTTCTCGAACGTCCAGTTGGCGCTGCCCAGCAGATAGCGCTCGCCGTGGCGACCGTCCTGCATGGCGCGTCGGAAGACTGTTGCAACATCGCGCACGTCGACAAAGCTCAGTCCGCCATGCGGCACTGCGTTGATCTTACGCGCCAGGAAATCCAGTATCACTTTGGTCGAGCTGAGCCGCTCGTCGCCCGGGCCAAGAAGCAGGCTCGGATTGAGAATCACTAGCCGCTCATTGCTGCCCGAAAAGTTTTCGAGCGCCACCTGTTCCTGATAATACTTGCTCGCGTAGTAGGGCCAACGCGAGATCAGGTCTAGCGGCGGCGGCCAGGATTCGTCCGGCGTCACTTCGCCTGTTTCCGTCACCGCAATCGTCCCGGAAGTCGAAGCCAGGACGATTGTCCGGACGCCCGCTTCGCGCGCCGCTTCGCACAGCAGGCGTGTTCCTTCAACATGAAGCGCCATCATCTCGTGCGCATCTTCGCGCTCGCGCGAGACGCGACCCGCCAAGTGATAAACCTCCGTCACGCCTTCGAGGGCACGCTTGACATCTTCCCTGTTGGTGATCGAGCCGGGCGCGGCTTCGACGCCCTGCTCTATGAACTTAGCGGGAACGGAGCTTGCCATCACGCGCAACCCCTTAATGCCCGCTTCGATTAATTGATTGACGAGATGTGAGCCGAGAAAGCCCGTCCCGCCCGTGATCAAAGTTACGGGTTGAGGGCGACGAGCGATTGGCCCGGCTTTTTTCGACAGCGCGGCGCTCTTAGCTGCACTCTTTTTAGTCGCCGATGGGCTCGCGCTTTTTTTGCGCGGCGCTCTTTTTTTCGTAGTCGTTGACATAAGAAAGCAGTGACGAGTGGTAAGTGAAAAGTGACAAGATAAAACTTAAATTCTTGTCCAGGCTCGTCACTCGTCACTCGTCACTGTCGTTACACGTCGTTCGCTCTTCCAACGCTTGCGCAGAGCCTTGGAGTCGAAGGTGTTGCGTGTGCCGTCGCGCATGTTCATGACCTCATGATGCACGAGCGCAGCGATCAGGCGATACGCTTCGCTTCTGGGCATTCCCTTTGTCAGCTCTTCCAGTTCTTCGATGGACAGATAGCGGCCTATGCGAGCGCCCATGTCGCGGCTCTTGATAACGCTTGAGCCTTTGGGAAAAGCCTCGTATGTCCCGTGAATGTAGACCGGAAGGATGCCGACACGCGACGCGAGCGCCAGATAACCGATCACTGGCTTGAAGTCCGCCAGCTCGCCCGTAAGGGAGCGCGTGCCTTCTGGAAAGATCAAAGCGTTATAGCCGCGATCAAGAAAGGAGCGCGCATGACGAAGCGATTGACGAAGCGATCCGCTGCGTTCAATCGGGACTAAATTGGTGAAATTGTCCATGTAGGCGCGCTTGTATTTGTTATCGAAGAAATAGTCTGCGGCCGCGAGCACGACCATATCTTTGCCCGCATCGCCCATCGCCATCTTCACCAGACCGAAATCCAGATGCGAGGTATGATTCGGCGCAACGATGAAATTCGTATGCACAGGAATATTGGAACGACCTTCATAACGAGTGTTGAGGAAACGCTCGTAGAAGAGCCGCTGCAAGACATCCAGCCCGCGATTGCCAATAGACCGGACGGACGGAGGAATATAAATCTCTTCGTCTTCCGCAGTGGTGCGATCAGCTTCGGCGCGCCGCTTAGCCTCTTTTCCGGCGGCAGCCTGCGTCTGGCGAGAGACCACCCCGGCGAGCTCGCGCAGGTCTGCGACTTCCGTCAAAGTGTTGGGCGATTCCAGCGTGCCTCCGGCGTTCTCAATCGCCGTCGCCAACTCGACATACATCAGGCTATCGAAGCCCAGATCGCTCAGACGTGAATCGAGCGAGATTTGCGCGCGCGGCCTGCTCGCCACTGTCGCCACGATGTCGAGCAACCATCCGGCATCGCGCGCAGAATGGCCGTCGCCGCCTGCGCCCACACGCGACGCCGTCTTCATACTCTGTTCGAGCACCTGCATGGCGGAGAGGACTTCGCGCCGCTTGACCTTGCGCGTCGCCGTGCGCGGCAGATCGCCGTCCCAGAAATGCAGCACCTTGACACGCTTGAAGAAGGGAAGCGCCGACGAGACATCGCGGAAATGCTCTTCGACCTTGCGGCGCACCTCTGCGCGCGAGAGCGCGATGTCGTGATCGTAATCTGGCACGACCATACACGCGACCTTTTCGCTGATGCCTTCGGGCAATCCGACGACGCTCAGCTCCTTGATAAAAGGAGACGTGTTGTAAAGCTCTTCGATCTCGTCCGGGTAAACATTCTTGCCGTTGGTGTCGACGATGATGTCCTTGGAGCGTCCGACCAGATAGAGATTGCCGTCGTCGTCCAGGCGTCCGAGGTCGCCCGTGTAGAGCCAGCGATTGACGATTACTTTGCGCGTGGCGGCTTCGTTCTCGAAGTAGCCGACCATGACGTTGGGCCCACGCGCAATGACTTCGCCGACGCCGCCCGCATCCGGCTCTATGATCTTCACCTCGACGCCCGGAAGGGGTTTGCCCACACTTCCCGTCAACATGCGATTGGCTGGCCGCGTGACGGTCAGAACGGGCGAGGCTTCCGTCAGCCCGTAGCCTTCGAGAATCGTAAATCCTAAGCCTTGAAAATCACGCTGAACCTTATCGCTCAGCGCAGAGCCGCCGCTGATAAAGTAGCGTATGCGGCCGCCCATCCCCTCGTGAATCGGATAAAAGATCAGCGAGCCCAGATTCAAAGGGGTCTTATCGCGCAGCCAGGCATTGGCCCTTATCAAAAGGTCTGCGGCGTCTCCGACAAAACGGCTGCGCTCGTTGAACTTATTCCTGATGCGGCGATGCAGCAATTCCCAGAGCGCAGGCACGCCTACCATTCCCGTCACGTGACCGTTCTTGATCGAGCGGGCCAGTGCCTCTCCCGTCAGCTCGTCCAGATAGGTGATCTGCGCGCCGCGCGAAAGCGGTGTGAGAAAGCCCGTCGAAAATTCAAACGTGTGATGCAGCGGTAGGACTGAAAGCACGCCGTCACTCGTCGTCATCTCGAAGACGGAGGAGAGCATAGAGACCATGCTCGTCAGGTTGCGATGCGAGAGCATGACGCCCTTGGGGCTTCCCGTCGTGCCGGATGTAAAAATCAGCGAGGCGACCGATTGCGCATGCACGCGCGCCGGAAGAAGCGCTATGCGCTGGTCTTCTGTCTGTTGATCTGGCAGCGCAAAGACTTCGTCGAAACGCCAGATGCGAACATTCTCCATCCCGGCCTCTTTGAGTCGCTCGGCCAGGTCAGTATGTTCGCGCAACATCTCTTCGCTCAGGACAATGCCAGCGGCAGCGCCCGCGCGAGCGAAAGTAATGACCTCGTCGGTCGTGCTTTCGGGATCGACGGGAATACAGGTCGCGCCTGCCTTGACGACGCCAAAGTAGGTCATGCCCCATTCGGGCGCGTTGTGGCTCAAGAGAATAACGCGGTCGCCCGCGTTGATGCCTTCGCTGGCGAGAAATCCTGCGGCGCGCGTTGCCAATTCGCGCAGGTCTGCGTAGGTATATTGTTCTTTGCGCCCGTCGCGCTCGATGCGCATGGCGACGCGCGTGGCGTGGCGCTTCGTAGAAGTCTCGAACAGTTCCAGCAGGTCGCGATAGGTGTAGACGCGCTTGGGCTGCTCGCGCATGTCCTCTTCGAGCGTGGGAAAGACCCATTTCTTGAGGCCCTGAAAATGTATGTGCATCCAGTAGTCGTACCAGTCGAACTTTTCCGGATGCCAGGGGAGCAGAGAGCGTTCGTCCTTACGTATGCGCGCGAAGAGCGAGCGCACGTTGTCTGCGCGAAAGACGTAGGCGTTCTCGACCATAAAGGGACGAAACATCTCGAACGCTTCCTGTGTCTCGCGCGTTACTTCTTCGATGCGGTCGACGCGCTCTTTGACGCGATCAACGACTTCCGTGACGCGGCCTCCGCCCCAGCGCGGGCGCACGCGATCCAGCAGTGACGAGACCTTTCGTGCCGCTTCGTGAACCATCGGCGTAGAGGTCTTTTCAAAACGCTCCTGCGTGACGGTGTGCGTCTCCATACGCGCTGCGATCTCGTTGACAAGACGAAAGCCCGTCTCCTTCTCCTTAAAGTGACGGCGCTTGTAGAGACCAACGAGGCTGACGATGCGGCGCATGGTGTTTGGATTGGTGTCGCCCGTTGCGGCCTGATGCACAAGTCTTGGTTCTTCTATGCAGGCCTGTGCGGCGACCGCGAGCATGACGGAGGCGACCTGATCGACGGGCGTGATGTCCAGAATCAGTTTTTCGTCAGCGGGAATCTGCGTCTGTCCCTTAAAGGCGATAAAGATCAGCGGCGCGGTCGTCGTAAAGCCTTCGTTCCAGCCGGGAAATGGATACTCTGCGGCTGACTCTACGATGCTCGGGCGAACGATGCTGCGAACGATGTCCGGCTGTGCGGCGACCAGTTGCTCGCCCAGACTCTTCGTGTAGGTATAAATGTTGGGCCAACCCCACCAGGCGGCGCGCTCTATCCCCAGATCGGTCAGGCGCGTGCGCGTCCAGACCTTTCTTTCGCGAGCGACGGCCAGGCCCAGCGCGTCCGGGTCGTCAGCATCGCGTCCCTCTTCCAGCAGTCGCTTGCGCGCCCCGTCGCGAAAGCGCGCGACCATCATCGCATCCTTGGCCTCTTCGCGAACGCGCTCTGCCAATTTCGCGCAATCCCTGATCTCCTGTTCGGGCGAGAACTCTACGCCCTCCAACTCATCACGGCGCGGGAAATAGCCGACAACGGGGTCGCTCTCCCAGACAGGCCCTGTGCGATTGCCCGCGACAAAGCAGGTCGAGACGTGTACGAGCGCGGGCCTCTTCATGCGGCGCGCGAAGGCGATGACGTTTTGTGTGCCGACGACGTTGGTACGCAGCGCGCTCTCAAGCGTCGGATTAAAAGTCACGTTGCCTGCGCTGTTGATGACTACGTCCAGATCGTCTGCAAGCGTTTGCGCCTCTGCTTCCGTGTAGCCGAGATTTGTATCGCCGATGTCGCCGCCGACGATTGTGACCTTGTCTTTGATAAAGCCTTCAAGCGCGTCTCCGTAACGCTCGCGCAGCGGATCAAAGGGCGGGGCAGTGATGACGTTGTTCCAGAAGCGCGTCTCGGACTCTTCCTGCGAGCGTGCGCGCACGGTCACGTAGACGCGGCCCACGTTCGGAAAACGATAGAGCAGCATCGAGAGCGTGACTTTGCCCAGAAAGCCTGTGCTGCCGATCAGGAAGATTTTACGCCCCTGATAAATTTCTGTCGGAGATAACTTCATGAACCCCTAGTTTAGCACCTTGGAGAGCCAGTGCATGATATTTAAAGTCAACTGCCGATTATCAATCGTGGAGATGTTGAGGCCGCCGAACTTGGCCTTCTCCGGCCCGGCCAGTTGGGCCGTGAGCATCGCCGCTTCGCCCATCACAACGACTCTGCCCTTACCGAATGCGAGCGCGAGCCCCTGCGCGCGCCCCGCCGCCGGGAGGAATTTCTTTCCGTCCGGCGGCAATCTATCGGTTGCCGTATCGGAGAGCTTTAATAACACGCTGCTCTCAGCAGGGCCTTTCAGTGATTGGCCCGTAAACGTTACCACGCGATTGATGCGCTCTCTTTCGTCGCGCCCGCGCGTGATCGGGTGATCCATCAACAGCTTGTTCTCGCGCGAAAAAAGGATGTTATTTAACTCTTTGTCGTTATTGGCCGGATCGATTGTAAAAGCATTGCTCATCTCGACGCCGAACCGGCGAGCAAGACTGCCGGTCGCGCCACCGACGGGGAAATGATCTGCGATAATGAGCAGCGCTCCGCCCGCGCGCACCCAGTCGCGCACGGCATCGCACTCTTCTTCTGTAAACGCAGAGTTGTTGGCTTCGGGAGAATCGAGATCATCTGCGCCGAGAGCGTTCGAGATGATCAGCACGTCAAAATCTTTGAGCGTCTTTTTAGAAAACTTCTCCTTGCCCGGCGTGACGGCGTATCCGTCATTCGTAATCAGATCGGCGAATGCTTTATAGCGGCCTCCGGCGGTATGGAAATTGTGATGCGCCTCGTCAAAGAGCACCCGTGGATGCTTCTTTGTAAACGCAGGGCGCTCGACCGTCGCGTTAAAAGTCGGGTCGGGAATCTGCTGGCCGACGGCCACGGCAGCGACGGCAAGAAGCAGGAGAGCGCCGAGCAAAGCGGGCGCAAGCTTTCGATAAATTCGAGAGGTGTGTTTGCTCATCGAAACAAATCTCATCTTGATTGCCTCGCTAAACAATTTATTCCATATCGGCGATGCCGATCATAGGCTGATGGAGCATAGTAATCTCTGCCGAGCGGCCCATGTGGCTGCGCGCCATCGCAATCGCTTCCGTCAGATTGTCCGCGCGATCCCAGCCGAGCATGGCCGGAACGTGAGCGTTCTCTGCACCGGCGGCGATCACTTTGCCGACGTGCTGGCGACCGTTTTCGCCCCAGTACCACATAAAGAACGGGTGCGCGCCGTGATAAGCATTGCCGCGACGATACATCTCTACGTAGCTCGGGTTATTGGCGAACTCGCGCTCATATTTTTCTCTGAGCGTAAAGGCGTCGCGCGTCTCCGGCAACAAGCGATTGAAGAACTCTATATAGCTCGGGTGAAAATTGTGGTCGAACTCGTCATAGCAAGGATGATGCAGGATAAGCACGCCGCCCTTCTTCAACAGCGGTTTATTCCGATAAAAGTTGAAGTGATAGCCGAGCGCCATGACCTGCACCAGCAGCGGATTCAAGACGGAATAAACGTTGTACGGCGAGATGTCGGGAATCCCAGTGATGAGAATATCGCACTGGCCGCTGACAGGAATCGCGTACTGCTGAAAAGCCTTTTCGATGATACGTTCGTGAACGGGCTCTGTGCGGCCCGCATGACACGCGATCATCTCGTATTGCGCGGGCTTGGAATGCAAGAGCTTGCGACGCGCGGCGCGCGGCAGCTTGCTCATCGTATAGCGCATGGCCTCGAACTTCATACGGTCAAAGGCGGTGAAGTCGTCCTCGTTCTTCAAGAGAAAATCCATATCGCCTTTGTACATGCGATTGTTGATCGCCGTCTCGATATGGAAGACGTTCATGTGCTCGTCGACGAGTTTGCCGAGGCGTTCGACCTTGTGATTCAGCTCGGAGCGCGCGGGGTCCATATAGCTGTCGGAATCCCGTATGGTCTGCGGCTCGTGATGCGCGCGCAAAGATTCGTAATCGCACAGGCCGACGGCGACGGATTTGTGGCCGCCGTCCATCGGGACTAGATTGATGTTGGCGTAGATGACAAGGTCGCTCTCGGCACAGCGACGATTGATGCGCAGCGGCTCTTGATGGCGCGTCTCGCCGAGCGTGACGAGGCCGTCGGCCCATTCGGCGTCGTGGTTATAGTAACGATCAGGATAGTACTCGTCGTAAATCTTCGCGCCGACCATGCGCTTCATCTCCCACGGCGTCATCTTGCGATGAAGCGAATTGGCGATGATGATATGCACGTCGTCCACGCCGTAGGCCGCGAGCATTTCCAGAACAATCTCAAGCACGGTCTGGCGAATGTCGGGCGTTGCCATCGGAGGCAGCGGGAGGCTTATGTCGTCGATGGCGATGGTCACGCGCATGCCGGGCTCAAGCTGCGCGAACAGCGGGTCGCAATCGTGCGGGTGATTCAGGGCGTAGCGAATCGCCGCCTCGCGGTTTGGCAATCCCTTGATCGGCGGATTGGGATAGATCACGCGCGTGCCAATGGGCAAATCTTCGAGAATAAAATCCTCGCCCGAAGGCATGATGCGCGGCGCGCTGTCGCTGTCAATGTAGATGACAGACTCGTGCGTTTTTCGTCTCAGTTGCAGGCTCATAAGAAGGCAGTTGTCAGTGACGAGTGACAGGTTAAAAGTAGTTTGAAATAAGAGCGCGTAAAAGTTCTTAGCTCCGTAGGAGCCTGAATGTTTATAGATGAGGCAGGTGATGCCTGGTTAAGCTCCAAGAGGTGCGACATGTTATGGACGCCAGCACATGCCGCTCCTACGGAGCTTGATATTTGATTGATGCGATTGTCTATAAACATCTCTGCTCCTACGGAGCTGTTATCGTCTGGCGGCGAATCCACGCCCAGCTAAACCTTTTTCTTACTTACCACTCGTCACTGCTCTCAAGACATTTTCATTTTGAGTGCGTGGACGAGGAAGCCCCATTTGTCCGAGACTTCTTCGATCTGTTTTGTCGTCGGCTTGCCAGCGCCGTGTCCCGCCTTGGTCTCTATGCGAATGAGCACGGGCGCTGGGCCAGCCTGCGCGGCCTGCATGGCGGCGGCGAACTTAAAGCTGTGGCCGGGCCAGACTCTATCGTCGTGGTCTGCCGTGGTTATCATCGTCGCCGGATACTGTGTGCCGGGTTTTAGATTGTGCAGCGGCGAATAACCGTAGAGCACCTTGAACTCTTCGGGGTTATCCGGCGAGCCGTAATCGGAAGTCCACGCCGCGCCGATGGTGAACTTGACGAAGCGCAGCATGTCCATCACGCCGACCGCAGGCAGCGCAGCGCCGAACAGCTCCGGCCGTTGTGTAATCGCCGCTCCAACAAGCAGACCGCCGTTGCTGCCGCCGCCGATGGCGAGCTTTGGCGTCGAAGTGTACTTGTTTTTGATCAGCCATTCGGCGGCGGCGATAAAGTCGTTGAAGACGTTCTGCTTCCGAAGCTTCATCCCGCCCTCGTGCCAGGCCTTGCCGTACTCTCCGCCACCGCGCAGATTCGCAACGACGTAAACGCCGCCCATCTCCATCCAGACCAGATTGCTCACAGAAAAGGCAGGCGTCATGGAAATATCGAAGCCGCCGTAACCGTAAAGATATGTCGGGTTCTGGCCGTCGAGCTTGAGCCCCTTCTTGTGCGTGATGAACATAGGGACGCGCGTGCCGTCCTTACTTGTGTAAAAGACCTGCTTGGTTTCGTACGCGCTCGGATCAAAATCAACTTTGGGCTGGCGAAAGACTGTGCTTTTGCCCGTCGCTATGTTGTAACGATAAACGGTCGTCGGCATAGTGTAGCCTGTGAAGGAATAGAAGGTCTCTTTGTCTTTGCGCTTACCCTTGAAGCCGGAGACAGTGCCGATGCCCGGCAGCGAGACTTCGCGCACGAACTTACCCTTGAGGTCGAAGAGCTTGACCTGCGCATGCGCGTCCTTCAGATAGGAGGCGACGATCATATCGCCCACCACACCCGCGCCGTCCAGCGCCTCTTTCGCTTCCGCGATAACGGTTTTCCAGTTCTGACGCTCAGGGTTGCGCGTGTCGATAGCGATGATCTTTTTGTTAGGGGCGTCGCGGTCGGTCAAAAACCAGAAGATGGGCCCATCGTTGCCGACGTAATACTGCGCCACACCCTCGTCATCAAGGAGCTTGACGACGGGAGCGTCCTTTTGTTGCAGGTCTTTGAAGTAGACTCGATTCTCAGAGCTTGAGCCGGGAAAGACCGAGATGATTAGATAGCGCCCATCCTCTGTTACGCCGCCGCTGAAAATCCAGCCCTTCATCTTCTCGTCCGAGCTTGAAAAGACGAGCACGTCTTCAGCTTGCGGCGTGCCGAGCTTGTGATAAAAGAGCTTGTGATATTCGTTGACGGCGGCGAGCTTATTGCCGGACTTGGGCTCGTCATAGCGACCGTAGAAGAAGCCCTTGCCGTCGCGCGACCATGACAACTCAGAGAACTTCACCCACTTGATGACATCGGGCAAATCCTGTCCGGTCGCAATGTCGCGCACATGCAGCTCGTTCCAGTCCGAACCGGAAGCGGCCAGACTGTAAAGCATCAGCTTGCCGTCCTGAGTGATGTCATAATCGCTGAGCGCGACCGTGCCGTCGGTGGAGAGCTTGTTCGGGTCTAGCAGCACGCGCGCATCCGGCGCGTCCAGAGATTCGACAGTGTAAAGCACGGACTGGTTTTGCAGGCCGTCGTTCTTAGAGTAGAAGTAACGCTCGCCCTCTTTGTACGGAATGCCGTAGCGCTCGTAGTTCCACAATTTCGTCAGGCGCGCTTTGATCGCGGCGCGCTCCGGGATTTGATTGAGGAAATCGAAAGTCAGCTTGTTCTCGGCTTCGACCCACGCGCGTGTCTCGGCAGAATCCAGGTCTTCCAGCCAGCGGTAAGGATCGGCCACGCGCGTGCCGTGATAATCGTCCACCTGATCGCCGCGTCTGGCCGCAGGGTAGGTCAGCGTGTTGCCCGATTTAGTCGAAAAAGAATTGACGGGGCTGCTGCTCTGTGCGTACACGATGACAGTGAGGCCGAGGAGCGCGATCAATGACGAGGTGAATTTAAAAAGTCGCATCTTCTAAAACCCTCCGGGAAATTCCTATTCATTTCAAATTAAGTATAGGCCAGTCGTGATGCAGCGCCGTCTGGCGCAGCCGCATGTCAGGATTAACGACCGCCGGATGGCCCACCACGGAGAGCATAGGCAGATCGCTCATGCTATCGGAGTAGGCGTAGGAATCGCTGAGGCTCAAGCCCTCTCGCTCGGCGAACGTCCTGATCCACGATGCCTTGGTGGCGGCGGCCAGCACAGGCGGCAGCAAACGTCCCGTCGCCACGCCGTTGACGAACTCCAAATGGTTCGCCGCGTAATCCTCTATGCCCAAGTATTCCATCAAAGGCTTGACGGAGAAATCCAGCGCGCCCGTGACGACGACCTGACGCAGGCCGAGGCTGCGCGATTTCTCGATCAGCTCGAACGCGCCCGGAAAGACTGCGGGCTTGAGCACATCCTGAAAAAGCTCGTCAGCGAAAAAGCGCAGCCGGTCTTCTGATTCTCCCTTGTAACGCTTGAAAAAAAGATCGTTAAAGACTTTTCGGCTATACTGATCGGTGACGGCGAAGAGCGGCAGGCTCAGCAGCGTCGAAGCGCTCTTCTTAAAACTGCTGAACAGCCCCGGCTGGTTCTTCGCGTAAAACCCGAGCGTATGAACAAGATTAGTGCTTACTAAAGTTCCTTCTAAATCGTAGAATGCAGCGGCTGCCACACTGTACCCTCCAAAGTGTCCCGGTCGCGCAAATTCCTTTATGGCTTGCACCGGAGATTGACCCGGAGCATTTATGTGTAGAGTTGGAAATAATACCCTATTTCCGTGCCCGGCGCTAAGCGCATCGGTCATCGGAAAGGGCCAGCAGGGAGATTAAGTCTTTAATTCTAAAGGGAAAACATGAAGCTAAAAGTTCGCACACGCCTCTGCTGTACGCGTCTGATTCTGTCTTGCCTGCTCCTGATTATTACAGGATGCCGGACGCAGCAGGCCGTCACGGAAGCGCCTGTCGATACAGCCACGGTCACGGATTTAGTCACGCAGGCCGATGCGCTCTACGTGCAAAGAGAAGATTTGGCGAAGGTGCGCGAGGGGCTCAGTCTGCTGCGACGCGCGCGCGGCAAGGATACCAACAGCTACGATGTCATGTGGCGCATCTCCAAGTTCGATTACTATCTGGGCGCACACACGAAGGACAGAACGGAGCGCGACAAGGCTTTTGAAGAGGGCCTTGAGACGGGCAACGCGGCCATCGCTCTACAGGACGGAAAGCCCGAGGGCCATTTCTGGCTCGGCGCAAATCACGGCGGCATAGCGCAGACCAGTCTGCTCGGCGGACTGGCGGAGATTGACGATATACGCGAGCAGATGAACGCCGTGCTGCGCACGGACGAAGCGTATCAGGCGGGCAGCGCCTACATGGTGTTGGGCCAGGTCGAGCTGGAAGCCGGAAGAATGATGGGCGACCCCTTAAAGGCCGTCGAATATCTTGAGAAGGGTTTGAAGTTCGGGCCAAACAATCCGCTGCTGC
The DNA here is from genome assembly GCA_035537255.1 of Pyrinomonadaceae bacterium. GTDB lineage: Bacteria > Acidobacteriota > Blastocatellia > Pyrinomonadales > Pyrinomonadaceae > DASQYE01. Next base: position 35,936 of record DATLMN010000045.1, read on the forward strand.
GCCTGCGTCTGGCACAGGCTTACCAGAGAGTCGGCAGAAAAGATGATGCACGCAAACAACTGGACGCCATACAGACCTTAACTCCCGACCCGAACTATCTGCCCGAACACAAAGAGGCTTCCATCGAAGCACGCAAGATCATCGACAGAGGTCTTTAGAACCAGAGCACCCGCCGTCGGGAGGATGAAACTACCGTGAGCCAGCCCAAATGTTCCTGCGCTTCACTTGAAAAACTTGAAGGCGCGAGCGTGCCCGCCTACATCCGCACATACCTGGATCAGATGGGCTACGCCGGTGAAGAGAAAAAGCACTATCGTTGCCGCGTCTGCGGGCGCGAGTGGGAAAAACGCTCCCCGCAAACCAAAAGCGAAGGCACGCGGCCTTCGTTGATTCGATTGGATAATAAAGAATAAATGTAAGATCGTGTATTACAGCCCCGAAGGGGCGATAGACTGTAGCCCATAACGTAAGTCATGGGTTAAGCAGTCACACAAACAATAGAGCCCCTTGAGGGGCGAAAGAGGTTCAATCTTGAGTAGCACTCAAATATGAACGTCTGTCGCCCCTCGCGGGGCTCTGACAATTTTACCAACGCTAACCCCACGGCTTACGCCGTAGGCTATATTCTATCGCCCCTCGCGGGGCTTAAAACACAAGCAAAAAAAATCGCTTTGATCTTATCTTTCTTCTTTGAGCCTGCTCGACATTGCTCTGCCTATAGTCTCAATTCCGTTTGCAGGTAATAAAACGGAACGTGCTCGGCGTCGCGGCCCGCGTCGCGCAGGGTGTCGAGCATGCGTTGCGCGCCGGTGTAGTTGAGCGAGTGGATGATGATGATGGCGTCGCGCTGGCGGTCCGGGTGCGAGGCGAGCCAGGCGGCGACGGCGTAGCCTGTGTGCTCGTCGTCCGGCTCGTCGGAAAAATAGTGATCTTCCGTCAGGTCGTGGTCCAGGAGGATACATTCGTAATCGCGCTCGGCGAGCAGGCGCGCGGCCTCTGCGACATCGCAGGTCACATCCAACTTCCGACCTGTAAACTTCCGCTCGAACCAAGCGCAGCGCGTGGGGTCGTCTTCGACGATAAGGATTCGTCCCTGTTGATCGTTCGTCATCCGTGTCTGGGGAAAGATTAAGGTGATTTCTGCTGGCGCTTGGCTTCTTCGAGCGCGCGTTTTGCCGATTCGAGTTTTTGTCCGGCCTCGCCCAGCTTGCCCTGCGCGGTCAGGCGCTGGTACTCCTCCAAATCGCTGAGCGCCTGATTCAATAAGCGTTGTGTGTCGGGAGGCGTTGTGCCCTGCGGTGCGGCTGGTGTCTCAGAGGGCTTGGCATCCGTGCCCTTGGCTGACTCTGGCTTGGCCTCTTCGGGTTTCGTTTGCGCGAGCGTTGCTCCTGCCGCATCGCCAAAAAGGCTCTTCATGGCCTCTTCAAAACTTGGCCCATAGCCGAGCCGCTCCTGCGTCGCCACGACCACCAGCCGCAGCTCCGGCATGGGGCTGCGCTCTGCTTGCAGATAGATCGGCTCGACGTAAAGCAGAGCGCGACCAATCGGGATGACGAGCAGATTGCCGCGCCGCACGCGCGAGCCCTGCTGACTCCATAGGGTAATCTGTGATGAAAGCTGCGCGTTCTGATCTATGCGCGCCTCGATTTGCAGCGGGCCGTCTATCAATCTGGACTTAGGGAAATTGTAGGCGATCAATGAGCCATAGGCCGCGCCGTCGCTGCGGCCAGCGATCCAGCCGATCATATTATTGCGGTTGGCAGGCGTGAAGGGCAGAATCTCTACGAACTCGTTGGCCGTCTGCTCGCCAGGCAATTGCATCAGGACGAAGTAAGGCTCTAAGGGCTCGACCTCTCGCTTGCCGTCTTTGAGCGAGACCTGACTGGCGACACTCCACAAATCCTCTCGCTGGAAAAAGACCTTAGCGTTCTGCGTGTGATAAAGACCGTAGACCTGCCCCTGCGTCTCCATCAGCGTTTGCGGGTAACGAACATGCGCGCGCAGGTCTGCTGGCATCTGGCTCGCATCACGAAAGAGCGCGGGAAAGGTCGCGCGATATGCCGCGATGATCGGGTCTTGATTATCGAAGACGTAAAATTCGACTGAGCCGTTGTAGGCATCGATCAAGACCTTGACGCTGTTGCGTATGTAGTTGACGCTCTCGTCGCCAGCCCTGTGATGACGCGAGTAAGGATAGCTGGCCGATTCCGTAAAGGCGTCTATCATCCAGTAGAGACGACCTTCATCCGAGACGATAATATAAGGGTCATCGTCATAGATCAGGAAAGGCGCAAGCGCGCGCACGCGCGAGCCGATATTGCGGCGCATCAGGACGCGGCTCTCCGGCGTGACATCGTCGGAGAAGGGAAGCTTAGATAGATCGTCCAGCGCCCATGCGATCAGCAGTCTGCGAAAGCCGCCGCCGATGGGGATGCCGCCAGTGCCCTCGTAGGTCGTCAGATTGTTGGTCTCGCCCTGCGGGTAGTTGAACTCTTTCTGTCTGGTCTTAACATAAACATCGGTGTCCGTCTTTTGACCGAAATAGATTTCCGGGCGCGTGACTTTGATCTCCGGCGCGGCGGATTCAATCGGCATGTTCGAGAGCACGAAGCGCGGCATGCCTTCGGGCGTAAAGCCGTTGACGGTATTCATCGTCACGCCGTAGCCGTGCGTGTAGATCAATCGCTCGTTAATCCAGTTGCGCGATTGTTCGGGAAGCTTCTCGACATCTATCTCGCGCGCGGCGAGCATCATCTGCCGCACTTCGCCGCCGACGCGATAACGATCAACGTCCACGTCCTGAAAATCATAGTAAGTGCGAATCTCCTGAATCTGCCGCAGCGTATCGCGCAGCGCAGTCCAATCCCAGAGCCGTATGTTATCCAGGGTGGAGCGATTGCCTTCTAGGTTAAAAGAGGCCACGGCAGCCTCTGCCTCGAAATCGCGCTGCTCTATATTGTCCAGGCCGAAGGCGCGGCGTGTCGCCTCTATGTTGTGTTCGATGTAGGGCGTCTCGCGGCCAAGCTCGTTGGGCTTGACGACGAAGCTCTGCACGTAAGAGGGCACGAGGATGGCGGCCACGACATAGACGATGATGGGCAGCGCAATCGCCGCTAAGAGAAGCCGCAGGCGGCGTTCCGTAAAAGCATTGACGATGGCGAGAAGCGCGACGACGACGAGCGTGACAGTGACGACGGTCAATCCCGGCAGCAGATGATGATCTTCCGTGTAAGTGACGCCGGAAAATGTCTGATGGTCTGTCCAGAGATAAGGAAAGCGCGAAAGATAGACGCGCCACGCGAGCGCCAAGAGAAAGGCCGCGAGCACGCAAGAGACGACTACATAACCCGTTTTGCTTGGCGGTGTAATGCTCGTGCGACGCTTCGCCTGCTGCGGCAACGAGACCAACGTAAAGACCAGCGAAGCGCAGAGAATGATAAAAGTAATCGTCAACAGCCATCCGTTCATCAACTGGTGAACGGGCAGCGTGAAAAGATAAAAGCCGAGCGGTTTGCCGAAGATGGGATCGCTTCCACCAGTCTGAGGTTGATTAAAGTAGAGCGCAAACGCCTGCCACTCTTCGCTCATCGCCAGTCCGTAGATAAGCGCGAAGATGATGGAGACGGCCCAGGCGAGCGGCCTTAAGATACGCGCGGGCGCGATCTCAAGCGGCTGGTTGTTGAGCAGGATCGTGCGCCGCTCAAGCGCGTAGGTCTGGAACAGTCGCTCCATCAGCCAGAAGGCCGCGCGCAAAGTTATCAATGTCAGGAAGAGGAAGATCAGGAAGAGCGCAATCTTTAGACGAAACGTATACCAGTAAACGGAAGCGTAACCGAGCGAGCCGAACCAGAGCGCCTCTATGTAAATCGAAAGCGAGCGCAGGAGCACGAGCACCAGCAGGACGACGGCAACGATGATCCAGCGACGCCAGCGGCGACGTGTCGGCGGCGTGCCAATATCTATGACCTCATGATCCATGTCCGGGGGCACATTGCTGCTCATATACCCCATAGCATACGCTTAAAGGAGCTTGCGACTCAATGCCGTTTGCATTCCAAAGCCACGTGCAGGCAAAATCTTCCGCATCTTGAAACAGTCAACAAAACTTCGCGCGCTCATAATTCTGCTCTTCGTGGCGGCCATCGCCGCCCCTTTTATTATTTATCGCATCAAGCGAGAAACAGTCCCGCCTCCTCCGCTGTCACAGATAAGTACGCTGGCCGGTGCGTTGACTGCGCCGAACAGTGTGCGCTTTAAAGACCCTTTCGGCGTGACCATCAGTCCGGATCAAACGATCTATGTTTCGGACGGGGACACGGGTCATATCTGGCAGATTGCTTTGGACGGACAGGTGAAGCCGGTCGCGGAGAATCTGGATGTGCCTTCAGGCATTGCACTCGCGCCGGACGGCACGCTCGTCGTGGCCGAGACCGGATCGCATACCATCGTTCGCGTGGATTTAAAAACAGGACAGAGTCAAATCATCGCGGGCATCAAAGGGCGCTCAGGATACAACGACGGTGAAGGGACACGCGCGCAGTTTAATGGGCCCATCGGTGTGGCGGTCGGCTCGGACGGCACGATCTACGTGGCGGACACTTACAATGATCGCATCCGCGCCATAGATACAGAGTCACGCGTGCGCACCATCGCGGGAGGAAACGAACCCGGAATCGCTGACGCAGGTGCGGGGCAGGATGCGCGCTTTGACACGCCTTGCGGAATCGCTGTGGCGGCGGACGGCGCGCTCCTCGTCGCCGATACGGGCAACAATCGCCTGCGAAGGGTTGAGCCGAGCAGCGGGGCCGTGACGACGATTGCCGGAACAGGAGAGCGAGACATTGCGGACGGCCCACCGTCGGTCGCCATGTTCGATAGGCCCATGAGTCTCGCCATAGCGCAGGACGGAATTGTCTATGTGACGGACGCCGGAGGCTCTTGCCTGCGCGCATGTCGGTTCGATGCCGCGCCGGAGGTGCGGACAATCGTCGGCGGACGCGGGGCGGGTCTCGTCGATGGCCCATTTGATGAAGCTCGTCTGCGTGCGCCATCGGGCGTTGCGGTCGCGGATAACGGAATAATTATCATCGCCGATACGGGTAACAGATTAGTCCGCGCGCTTGTTGGCCCAGAGCGTGAGCGTGGTTCAATGCTCACGCGTGAAGCGGCGCTTGCGCTTTATCCCACGGTGATGGAGATACGTCAGGGCGTTGGCGCAGCAGAATCGCGCTGGCCCTACGAGCCGCCTGACAGACCGCGTGAAATCGCCGCGACCTTCGGCGAGATACGCGGCGAGATTACCGCCGAGAACCGCGAAGCCTATTTTCACAACGGCCTGGACATTCCGGGCGGGTACGGCGAAACGGCGCGCGTGGTGCGTACGGAGCGCGTCCTTCAACCTCTCGCGGTTGAAGATGTGGGAACGACGCGCGAGCGCATACGCTTTCCGCAACTGGGCTACATACACCTGCGCATCGGGCGCGACCAATCTGACCGTCCCTTTGAGGACGACCGCTTTCAACTCCGACGCGACGGCACAGACAATGGAAAGGTCACTGGCGTGCGCGTGCGTCGCGGCGAGCGCTTTCAGAGTGGAGACGCTATCGGCACGCTCAACAATCAATATCATGTCCACTTGATCGCTGGCCCTGCGGGCGGAGAGCTGAATGCGCTGGCTGCGCTTGAATTGCCCGGGATTAAAGATACTGTTGCGCCGACGATTGAGCGGGACGGCGTCAGGCTTTTCAACCGCGACTGGCAAGAGTTGCGAGCCGCTTCCGCCGACAATGATGGAAAAGGAAAGACCACGGACGAGCGTATCAAGGTTGAAGGAGATGTGCGCATCGTCGTGCGCGCCTTTGATCAGATGGATGGAAACGCGGCGCGGCGGCGACTGGGGATTTATCGTCTCGGTTATCAAATACTGAATGCGGACGGCACGCCCGCGCCGACGTTTGAGCAACCTTTGATGACCGTCTCGTTCGAGAGCCTGCCCGTTAATGGCGTCAATGCTCAGTTCGTT
>DATLMN010000046.1:0-17687 GCA_035537255.1 Pyrinomonadaceae bacterium
TCCCGGCGCTCTTCTCACAGCTTGAGGATGTAGAGATGGGTTGGCTGCCGCGTCAATACGAGCGCTTTCATCCGTGGGTTGATCGCTTTTTCACTGCTCACAGGTCGGAGCTGCTGGGGCTCGGTGTGCCCGCCTCAAAAATCTTGCCGATAGACGGCCTCGTTGATCTGGAAGCCGTCGAGCGCGTCAAGGGGGAGCGCGAGCGTCATCGCATAGAGATTCGCAGAGCCGCAGGCGTTGCAGATGATTCATTGATCGCGCTTTCCGTTGGACGGCTTCATTCATCCAAGGGGCACGAGTATGCGCTCGAAGCATTGCCGTCGTTGACTAGAGCGTTTCCCAATCTGCATTGGATAGCCATCGGCGCGGGCACGCCCACAGAGCGACGCGCCCTTGAAGAGAGAGCGCTTGAGCTTAACGTCGCGGAGCACATGCATCTTCCGGGCTTCGCGAGTGATCCGCTTCCCTTTTACGCCGCCGCGGACATCTATTTGCGCACGCCCGTTTATGAAAGCGACAATCTTTCGAGTTATCAGGCGATGGCGATGGGTCTGCCCATCGTCGGGTTCGATACCGGCAGAGAGGCGGAGCTAACGGGTAAAGTCGGTAACGGCATGCTCGTACCTGTCAGGGACGCCGTGGCGCTCTCACGCGCCGCAGAGCAAATCTTACGGCTGCCGGATCGCGGTCGCGCTCTAGGTGAGAGGGGCGCGGCTTACTCGCACGCCCATTTGGATTCTCGCCGGTTCGTTAGTATGCTTGTAGACGCCTATAAAGTTCTTCACCAAGGCTCGGGTGAACAATAGTCATTACGTGCACAACCATTTGATGGTCGGCTATCAGTCAAAGGAGCGATAGCGAGTCTGGTGTGCGGGCGCTTTTTTTTTGAGCAGGCGGCGCGTGAGCGCACAGAGAGCGGATTCAATAAGGTCTTTTATCCTGAAAAATTTTTTATTACTGGCGGAGCTGAAATGATGGAGAAAGAAGTAATCACTTTTTCGTTTGGACAAAACTGGAGATCGTTCGTCGATACGGTCTCGGAGGACGCCGTCTCGCGTGCGATGAAGGATATAGAGGAATGGCTCGGGCGCGCCACGATAGAGGGCAAGACCGTGCTCGACATCGGCTGCGGCTCAGGCATTCACTCGCTCTGCTTTTACATGCTCGGCGCGAAAGAGGTCGTCTCGATGGACGTTGATCCTTACAGCGTCGAATCCACACAAATCCTCTGGGAGAAGGCAGAGAAGCCCTCTAACTGGAAGATACTTCACGGCTCTGTGCTGGACAAAGATTTTCTCAACACCATTGAGCCGCGCGAGATCGTTTATTCCTGGGGCGTGCTGCATCACACGGGCTCTATGTGGGAGGCGATTGAAAACGCCAGCACGCGCGTCAAGCGGGGCGGCCTCTTCTGGATCGCGATCTATGTCAAGGGGCCCAATTACCCGCAGCACCTGGCGTTAAAGCAGTCCTATAACCGCGCATCTAAACTCGGCAAGAAGATCATCGAGCGAAAAGAAATCTTAAAGCTCATGCATCAGCGTTGGAAGAATGGCGAGAATCCTCTGGACTGGAATCAGAAGGTCGAGCGCGGGATGGATACTTATCACGATCTGGTGGATTGGCTGGGCGGCCTGCCCTACGAAGTCGCCAGCACCGAAGAGATCATAAATTTCTGTCAGGAGCGCGGCTTTCAATTGGAAAAGATAGACGAAGCGGGCGAAGGCGGGAATGCCAAATATCTTTTCTCTCTGCCCGCATAGAATTTAGTCTTCGACGAATATCACAGTCGAATGAGCAACGCTTCGCAGAGGGATTTTTAAGAACTGAGTTGTAGTCATGTGCGGAATTGCAGGCATTGTACGCTGGGCGGGTGAAGCGCCCGCACGACTCGAAATCGAGCGTATGACGGAGGCCATCAAGCATCGCGGCCCTGATGGCGAAGGCTTTCTGTTGCGCGCTCCCCTTGCGTTCGGTCATCGCCGTCTGGCGATCATCGACCCCGAAGGCGGCCACCAGCCAATGGCGAGCGCGGACGAATCGCTCTGGATTATCTACAACGGCGAGCTTTACAACTTTCGCGAATTGAAGCGCGAGCTTGAAGAGAAGGGCCATCGCTTCCTGACACGCTCGGACACGGAAGTCGTGCTGCACGCTTACGACGAGTGGGGGCCGCGCTGCGTCGAAAGATTTCGCGGGATGTTCGCCTTCGGCCTGGCGGATTTTCGCCAGCGCCGTCTTCTGCTCGCACGCGATCACTTCGGCATCAAGCCTTTGTACTATCGCCTGGGTGAAAATTATCTGGCCTTCGCTTCGGAGCTTCCGGCGCTCAGACAGGTGACGGACGCGCCGCCCACTGGAAGCCTTCAGGCCGTAGACCTGTTCCTGCGTTTCCAGTACATCCCTACGCCGCACACCATCTATCAGGAAATTTTTAAGCTTCCGCCCGCGAGCTACATGACCGTCGGCTTCGACGGCCAGAGGGAAGAGCCCGTCAGGTACTGGGACATAGAATTCAAACAGGAGGACGGACTCTCCGACAGCGAGTGGGAGCGGCGCGCCGAAGAGGTCATACACGAATCTGTCAACGCACATCTGGTCTCTGACGTTCCCTTCGGCGTCTTTCTCTCTGGCGGCATAGATTCGTCGCTCGTCGCCGCGCACATGAGCAGCATTCTTGAGCATCCAGTGCAGGGCTTCTCCATAGGCTTTAAAGAGAAAGATTATTCCGAGCTTGCCTTTGCCGAAGAAGCCGCGCGGCGCTGCGGCGTAGAGCTTCATACGGAGGTCGTCGAAGACGACGCCTTGAAAATTCTGCCGGACCTTGTGGCTCATTACGGCGAGCCCTTTGGCGACAGCTCCGCTATTCCGACCTGGTATGTCTCGCGGCTGGCGCGCTCCTTTGTTCCGATGGTTCTCTCGGGCGATGGCGGTGACGAGGGATTCGGCGGCTACAGCAGTTACGATTACTGGATGCAGACCGCTCCATTTCTGAACGCGCGCCGTGTCATGCGCGATGCGCCGCGCGACGGTTTTTATCTACTGCGGCAAGCGATACGCAAGTATCTGGCTAATCGCACAAGTAACGAATTGGCGCACTGGCAAAACAGTATTCTTTATGTCAGCGAAGGCGGGCGGCGTGCTCTCTGGCGTTCGGAGTATAGCGATGTCGTGGGCGCAGGCTGCGCCGTTTTTGAAGAGGCGGACAAACGCGCGCGCTTCTGGAATCGCCTGTCTTACGCGCAGTATCTGGATTTTCAAACTTACCTGCCGTGCGACATTCTGACCAAAGTCGATGTCGCGAGCATGTATCACGGCCTTGAGGTACGAACGCCTTTGATCGACCTGCGCGTGGTGGAGATGGCCGCGCGCCTTCCGCTCAATCAACGCATGCGGCGCAACGGCTCGAAAACAAATGTGCGCAAGTATCTTTTAAAGAAGGTGACGGGCAAGACCTTTCCGCCGGAATTTATTCATCGTAAAAAACAGGGGTTCGCTATTCCCCGCGCGCTCTGGTTTCTTCCGGGACAACAGGGCCGCAGGCTCTTGGAAGAGGTGCTGCTGGACACAGGCTCGCCCTTGAACCAATGCTTTAACCCGCAGGAGGTGCGCGCGCAGGTCTTAGCGCATCGCGCCGAGCACGACAATTCCGACACGCTCTGGCTGCTGCTTGTGCTCGGCATCTGGCTCGAACAAAATCCGCAGGTGAGCTTTAAGTGAAATTTTGGATTTTAGATTTTGGATTTTGGATTGGCGGACAAGCGCAGGTCGAAAGCCTGTATTCCAAAATTCAAGACACCGGAAGCGTTAATCCAAAATCCAAAATCTAAAATCCAAAATGGGAAGCGCGACACAACTGGCGGACGGCCACCTCGAAGTAGCCGAGCATTCCGAGATCGAGCGCAGTATCGGAAATGCTGCGCTTGCTGGCCGACGCATCATCTTTATGCTGTCCGAGCTTGAGCTTGGAGGGGCAGAGCGTCAGGCGATGGTTCTGGCAAGGCATCTCGCTGAAGTGCAAAAAGCAGAGGTTGAAGTCTGGGGCTGCGCTGGCGGCGAGCCCGGTCGCGTGACCAAGCTGTGCGAGGAATATGGTATCCCCTGGCGCATCACGCCTGCGCCGTGGGGCGCGACGAGGTCTTTGATATTGAGACGCCTCACAAAATTTGCGTGGCTGGTGCGCCGACAAAAGCCCGACGTGATCTTATCTTATCTGATCTTCCCGAATGTGGTGTGCGCTCATGTGTGGCGTTTGACGGGCGCGAAGGTCTGTATCTGGAATCAACGTGACGAGGGCATCGGGCGCATGCCCGGCGTCGAACGACGTGCGGCGCGCATGACGCGACTGTTCGTCTCCAACTCCGTGGGCGGCGCTGCGTTCCTGATCGACGAGCTTGGCGTCGCCAGAGAGCGCGTACAGGTTATTCACAACGGAGTAGAGCTTGCTCCGCCAAGGTCTGATCGCGAAAGTATGCGCCGTGAATTGGGCCTCAATGAAGACTGTTTCGTCGCCTGCATGGTGTCGAACCTGACTGCGTTGAAAGACCACGAGACGCTCCTTCGCTCTTGGAGACTGGTCGTCGATGCTTTGGAAAAAAAGGGGAGGCGGGCTGTGTTGCTGCTCGCTGGCCGACTGGACAGCGCGGATTCGACGCATCACCGTATGAAGGCGCTGGCCTATGATCTGGAGCTTGGGCGCAGCGTCAGGTTCCTGGGCCAAGTGGTCGATTTGTCCGGCTTGCTGAGCGCCGTCGAGCTGTGCGTTTTCAGCTCGCGTTCCGAAGGAAGCCCGAACGGCGTGCTCGAATGCATGGCCGCCGGGCTGGCCGTCGCCGCAACTGATATTCCGGGCATACGCGAGGCCGTAAGCCCGGACGGCCACAGGTTTCTAGCGCCTGTAGGTGACGCGGAAGCCCTGGCGGATCGGATACTGAAGCTGGCGTCGGACGAAAAGGAGCGCGCACGGCTCGGCGCAGCGAATCGCTTGCGGGTCGAAACGGAATTTAGTCCGCAGCACATGTGCGCACAGAACGTGGCGTTGATCGTCAATACGCTGGAAGGCAGACCGGCTTCCCTTTCGCTCATCACACCCCGCTCTTAAGCATGCTCTCAGAAATAGAAAAATTCACCGCGCGAGTTTATGCACATTACATCAAGCTCCGCAGGAGCTTTAATGTTTATAGCTGCGGCTGTTTGGAAAGTAGCAAGCTCCGTAGAAGCTTTATGTACGCATCCTTGCCATGCCGCTCCTACGGAGCTTAGCTCGGCTCGGCCTCTGGAAACTATAGCCATCCTCGCTCCTACGGAGCTTATGAAGAGACTGATCAGATATTTTTTGCCCTGGCGTCGAGCTAAAGCCGTCTCGCTCGCGGCAGGTCAACTGGCGGGTCGGCTGCTGCCACTGCGGAACAGTTCGGGTCTCTTCTTCTTTTTTCCGTTTTATCAGGTGGGCGGTGCGGAAAAAGTCCATGCAGATATTGTGAGTTGCGTCAGCGACCGACACCCGTGGGTCTTTTTTACCAACCGCTCAAAGGATGCTGCGTTCAAGCCTCTCTTTGAAAAGAGCGCGCGGCTGTTCGATATTTCTTTTCTAACTTTAGGCTCGCTGCGCTATTACGCTTACATCGGCGCGCTCGCGGCCTTGATCAACCGTCACGAAAAGGCGACGGTCTTCGGCTGCAATACTGTTCTCTTTTATGATCTGCTGCCGCGCTTGCGAAAAGATGTGCGCCGCCTTGACCTTCTTCATGCGTTCGGTGGAGAGATAGAGCACGTCAGTCTGCCTGTGGTCGCCTCTCTCGATACGCGCGTGATCTTTAGCAGTCAGGTTTTAGCCGACCTGAAAAATCAGTACAGCGCAGAGGGAGTAGACGCCGCGCTGCTGAAGCGAATCACGTTCATTGATAATCAGGTGGCCGTGCCCGATAATTATCCGGCGAAGCAAAGGAGCAATCGTTTACAGGTCTTGTACGTCGGACGCGGTGCGCCGGAAAAGCGCGTTCATCTGGTCGGGCGTGTTGCCGCGCTCGCGCGCAGCGCCGGTCTTGATGCAGACTTTATACTGGTTGGTGACCTAAACTCTTTAATCGAAGCGGAACATTTGAGCGCCTGTACTCTCAAAGGAGAAATCGCAGACCCTGCGGAGTTAAGCGCACTCTATGAGAGCGCAGACGTGCTGCTGTTAACATCCAGCCGCGAGGGGTTTCCGCTCGTGATTATGGAAGCGATGGCCCAGGGGGTTGTTCCCATCAGTACGGATGTCGGCGGGATTTCCGATCACGTCAAGCATGAGATGAACGGCCTGCTCATCAGCGGTCAATCGGAAGATGACATTGTTAAGGCGATGGTCTCTATGATCGCGCGGCTTAATCGGAATCGCTCGCAACTAGAGGGGATGTCGCGCCGCGCTTACCGATATGCGCGCGAGCATTTTACGCAGCAGCGTTTTTGCAAAGCTTATCGCCAGCTTCTTCTGAATGAAGAGCCGGACAAAAGTGGCGATGAGCAATAAGACGAATTTAGAATGAGTGTTTGGAGAGCAGCTTTCACCACAGAGACACAGAGATCACAGAGGGAGCACAGAGAGTTGAATCAATCAAGCCTCCGTGCTATCTCAGTATCCTCTGTGCCTCTGTGGTGAATAAGCAACTTCCCTGACATTATGCATTGTAATCATCTTAGACTCCCCTTCCGTGCGCGATGAAAGATCGAACGATTGCTATGGATATAGATGTTCTTATGTGCGGGTATAACGAAGCTCCCCACATCCCGCGCGCGCTCGAAAGCCTGCGCGCTCAATCCGCCGCTCCCGACAGCTTTCGCGTCATCTTCGTGGATAACGCCTCGAAGGACGAGACGCGCAGGGTTGTCGAGGAGAATTCTCACGGCCTCAACCTCGAATACGTTTACGAGGAGCGTCCCGGACTGAACTCTGCGCGCAACGCCGGATACCGTCACGCGCATGCAGATTATGTAGCGCATCTGGATGCCGACGCGAAGGCAGCGCCGCAGTGGATTGAGAGTATTCGTCGCGTGATACGCGACGTGCAGCCGGACTTAACGGGCGGCCCGATCTTTCCCTATTACATCACGGATAAGCCGGACTGGTTTCGCGACGCCTACAACAGCGACGATAAGGGGAGCGAGCCGCATTATCTGGGCGAGCACGAATTCCTGAACGGCAGCAATATGATCTGGCGTCGAGCGCTGGTCGAGCAGCTCGGCGGCTTTAATGCCAACATCGGGTTGATGGAGCGCGGTCTCGCACGCGGCGACGAAACGAACCTGATGGTGCAGGCTAGAAAGGAGATTCCTTCTTTCAAGGCGTTCTATCATCCGGACATCGTCGTCTATCACCTGACGCGGCCTGAGACCTTTTCGCTCTGGTACTGGACGCGCCGCTCTTTTTCTCAGGGCAGCCACGATCAGGAGGTTTGGAATCAGAGTGTGAGAGAGCGCCCCAGGGTTGTGCGGCTGGCGCAGTTTCTGGGCGTCGCCACGCTGATCGGCGCTAAGGGCGCAAAGGGGCTCATCACGCGCGACCGCGCGCATCATCCACACTGGGAAAATTTTTATTACGAATCGATGATGCCTGATCTACATAGACTTGGAGCGATCTGGCGACTGGCTCAGGGTCGTCCAAGAGCGGACGAAGCTTCGCAGAAAGACGCACGTTAGAAGTAACAAAAAAACTTTTTATCGAAGCTCATACGCGCATGAGAGGGTGAGCGAGCGCGCCGCCCTGACCAGAACTTATGGCTTTACATCGCACAGATACCAAGCAGACGCCGGGCACTGCCATTATCACAGGCGCTTCAGGACAGGACGGTTATTTCCTGACAGAACGACTGCTGGCCGAAGGGTGTACGGTTCATGCGACCGTGCGCAGGCCCTTGGACTTAAAAGCGCTGGCCCAGTTCACGCAGTCGACAGACCGTTTGCTGATTCACATGGTTGATCTGCTCGACCCACAAAATCTTCTAAGCTTGATTCGGGAGGTTCAGCCGGACGAGTTTTACAATCTGGCGGGACAGAGCAGCGTCTCGCAATCTTTCGCAGACCCGCTTTATACCTGGCGCACCAACGCCGAAGTGGTCACCAGCCTTCTGATCTGTATTCGCGACCACAGCCCGCACACGCGCTTTTATCAGGCATCTTCGACGGACATGTTCGGCTATGTGCCGGGCGGTACGATCCTGCACAACGAAAACTCCGCGCTTAATCCGCAGAGCCCTTACGCGAGCGCCAAGGCCGCCGCGCATCTTTTGTGTCGCTCTTACAGAGAGGCGTACGGGATGCGCATCGCCTGCGGAATTCTCTCCAACCATGAATCGCATCGTCGCTCGCGCCAGTTTCTCTCGCGAAAAATTATTGACCATGTGCGCTCTTTGAGCGTGTTAAAGGTGGAGGAGCTGCGCGACACGCGGCCCTTAGCGATGGGCAATCTGAAAATAGAGCGCGACTGGGGCTTTGCCGCCGATTATGTGAAAGGCATGTCGATGGTCTTGCGTCAGATCGGTGTGCGCGCAGAGCGCAGCGGCAAAGTGCCTGAAGAAGATGACGGAGATAACTACCGCGACTACGTGCTCAGCACGGGAAAGACGCATGCCGTCTGGCAGATGGTTGATCGCGCGTTCTCGCTCGCCGGGCTTGATCTGGAATGGCAATTCGGCGGTGACGAACCCCTGGGCTGGCGCGCGCACTTTAAAGCGACGGGCACGCACGCCGTTGTCGTCGATCCCACACTGCTTCGCCCCGCAGACCCTCTGAAGATTCGCGTCGATCCATCACTCGCCCGTGAAGAGCTTGGCTGGTCGCCACGCCAGGGGCTAGATGTCTTCCTCAGCGATATGCTGACGAAGGGATGAAGGATAAGGGATGAGGGATGAAAGGAATGCTGATTCAACTTGAATGCTTTCTCCTTCATCCCTCCGCCCTCATCCCTTCGCTTGATTCCCTGCTTTTTGAATCTGCTCTGTCGAGATGGTAAGCTATCGCGTATTCGAGCCGTGCAGTAAAAACGTTTATTAGTTGCTCTGCGCTTGAAGATAAAAGCTGATTTGGCAGAGGTAGAAAGTTTACTTTGATCGACATTCCGAGAGTTTCCATATCCAGAGACCCGCAGGCTGTTTATCCGGAGCGCGGCCCGTACAACGCGGAGCAGGATTACCCGGAATACGCGCTCGCGGGCAAAAACTGTCTGGATGCGGACAATCGTGTTTACGGCGCTGTGCGTGAATCGCTGCGCCTTCTGGGTCTGGACGCGGAGCGGTTCGGGACGCCTGATTGGAATCCGTTGGGCCAGCTTATCAAGCCCGGCAACTCCGTCTTTATCAAGCCCAACGCCGTCCTGGACATCAATCAAAAACGCGGCGAAACGGTTTTCGCCAGTATCACGCACGGCGCTGTGCTCAGGGCCGTCGCAGACTACGCCTACAAGGCGCTCAAAGGGCGCGGCAAAATCATCATCGCCGACGCGCCCCTTGCCCACAGCGATTTTGATAACTGGAAGAAAGTGACGGGCACCAATGAGATTGTCGAGCTGTACAGAGAGCAACTGGGCTTTGAGATAGAGGTGCATGACCTGCGTAATCTCTATGTGCCGTGGGATTACGAAAACGGGTTTGCGCCGTCACACCTTCGACGCCGCGCGGATCGAGACCCGGCAGGCTACGTCGACGTTGATTTAAAGGACGAGAGCGAGTTCGCGGAGTTCTCCGACGACGACGTGCGTTTGATGTATGGCTCTGATTTTAAGCGAGAGCATACCGTCCAGCATCATTTGAACGGACATCATCGTTATCACGTCGCCAAGTCCGTGCTGGATGCGGACGTGTTGATCTCCGTGCCGAAGATGAAGACGCATCAAAAGGTCGGCGTCACTCTGAACATCAAAGGGATGGTCGGCACGCAGGGAGATAAGAATTACATTCCGCACTTTCGCATCGGCGACACCGCGCGCGGCGGCGACGAATATCCGGATTTGGGAGTGTGGCAAAACGCTCTCAATCGCTCGCGGATGTGGATGCACACGAGCGTGCTGGCGCGCGAGACCAAGGCTGCCGATCTTGCTTACAAGATTCTCAGCCGCGTGCATCATACGGGCCAGCGTGCGATTGAATGGCGGGGCTTGCGCAAACACGGCGCGGATTACAACTGGAACATCACTGGCGGAGCGTGGCACGGCAACGACACAGCCTGGCGCATGGCGCTGGATTTAATACGCATCGTGCTTTATGCGGATAGCGAGGGAAATCTGCACCAGACGCCGCAGCGAAAATTCTTCTCCGTCGTGGACGGCATCATCGGCGGCGAGGCTGAAGGCCCGCTTGGGCCCACGGCCAAGCACTGCGGCACGATCATCTCCGGTTTCAATCCGCTGGCGGTCGACGCTGTGACCGCGCGCCTGATGGGTTACGATCCGCTTAAGATCAAAATGTTAAAGGTCGGTTTTGAGCGTCCCTGGTTGAAGCCCTGGAAAGAAGAGTTGGCGGAGCTGCCTGCGGTCTCGAACGTCTCCGATTATATTGCTCTGATGGCGAATCATGTGGACACATTCTTTCAGTTTCAACCGTCGAAGGGCTGGCGAGGTCAGATCGAAATCACTTGAATAAAGTCTTCAATACAGAGCAGGTTCAAGAGAAGCGGGGACGACTGACCGAAGAAACGATAGCGGAAGTTTACGAGACCGACTGGCTGGCCTCGCGACCCGTTTTTTATCATGAGCTGAGCGGCAAGGCCAGTTACCGTATCAACGAAGTTATAGACTTTGACAATCTGGAGTTTCACCCTGAAGGTCTCGCAAACTTTCTCTCCTTCGGCTATTCGGTCTTAGAGCAAACGCCACTCCGTCACGTCAAATTCCTCCCGCACTCATCCAGATTAACTGTTCACACGGACGGTCGTCTTGAGATTGAACGTCTCATTGATCCAGTCAAAGGGTGGATGGGACGCGAGTCGCACGAAGACGATGTGCTTCATCTATTAGAGAAGTCCGTCAATGATTGGGAAGCGAGCGTAGAGGGAGAAATAATTTTACCCACCAGCGGCGGTTATGATTCGAGGCTTTTGAATCTGCTCGTCCATGATCGTTCGCGCATACGCTCTTTCACCTACGGCGTCTCGGAAAATCAGGCGGACTGTGCAGAGGTCGTTTACGCCGCAGAGGTCTCGGAGATTCTGGGCACGCGCTGGGAGCGTATAGAGCTTGGCGACTTTCTGGTTCACCTGAACGAGTGGGATAGAGTGTTCGGTCTCTCGACACACGCGCACGGCTGTCATCAAATTGAGTTTTATAAAAAGGTGCAGGAGAGAGTAGCGGGAGGCGGCGAGCATCCTCTTTTGAGCGGAATCATCGGCGACGCTTGGGCTGGCAGCGTGCAGATACCGGAAATCGTTTCGGTGCAAGATGTCCAGCGCCTGGGCTACTCGCACGGGATGGTGGCAGACCCGCAGATGAGTTTGCTGGCCGGCGACCGCTCGATTCTTGAGCAGTACTACGAGACGCACAGGGAGCGTTTGCGTTCGCCGCTTTTTCGCGTGGTCGAAGCGATGCGCTTTAAGATCGTGCTGCTCTCTTACCTTTTCACCGTGCCGCGTCTTTACGGGTTCAATCCGTGGTCGCCATTTTTAGTTCCGGAAGTTGCGCTTAGTATGCTCACGCTCCCTGCGGAGCGTCGTCGCGGCCGCGTGTGGCAAAAAGAGCTGTTCGAGCGGCATGGACTCAATATAGAGTCGCGAAATCTTCAGGCCGATTATCAGAATGCGATGAATCCGCAGGCGATGCGCAGCCCCAGCATTAAGCCTTTGGACGAGAAGCTGCTCGCACAACTCGTCGAGCCGCGTTACGTTCAATGGATCAACCGCCATGTCGGGCAGCAGGGAAAATCATGGGACGCTGTCTGGAAGATGACGCAGATGCCAGGCATCCGTGGCGCGCTTTATCGCCTGAATATTTTTCAGGACTCTTCGCGCGTGAAGGCTTACTTTGCTTATCTAACGCTGAAACCGATTGAGAACGCTTTGAAGAAACGCGCGCTCGCTTTAACCTGCGAGGCGCATTCTTAAAAGTTATCCTGTGCTCTAAAAAGTTATTCCGTGCCCTGACCTCTCTATGCGTTTGCTTAGAATCTCGACGTGGTATCCGCTTTACCTGCGCCAGTTTTATGACAGGCAGCCGGGGCTCGCGCTTGAGCCTTATGCGGAGCAACACGCGCGGCTGATGGAGGACTGTTTCGGCCTGGCCGATTTCTGGGCCAGAGCACTCAACGCCGTTGAGGGTAACGTCGCGGAAGAGATCATCGCCAATGTCGAGTCTATGCAGAAGGCTTGGGCCAACGAGCGTGGGGAAAGCTACACTGAAGATGATTGGTTGTTCGAGATCACCACGGCGCAGATCAAAGCCTTTAAGCCGGACGTGCTGTTCGTCAACGACTACATCACTTTCACCGCTTCGTATTTGCGCGAGCTAAAAGCAGAGTGTCCTTCGATCAGGCTGGTGCTGGGCTGGTGCGGCGGGCCATATCCTGACCTCAGTGTTTTTCGCGAATATGATTTAGTGCTTTCATGTATTCCGGAGCTGGTCTGCGGCTTTCGCGAAGCCGGACTCCGCAGTCATCATCTGAACCACGCGTTCGCGCCGCACATTCTGGACAAGCTGGACATGAATGCGCCGCCCAACGTGGACTTTGCTTTTATCGGCTCGATCACCAAGCAGACGAGTTTTCATGAGCAGCGCGAGCAGCTTCTGTTGCAGTTGGTGCAAAAGACCGATCTGCAATTCTGGTCTGCGATCAATCAACCCTCTTTCCGGCGTCGAAGCGGCGCGATGGTGCGGCGCGCAGCCTTTGACACAGTGGATTTAGCACAACGTGTCGGCGTGCCCGGCGCGATTATCAAGGGAACTCCGCTCGTGCAGAAGGTAGCGCGTTGGCCCACGCGTCCGCCCGTGCCTGGTTCGATCAACAAGCAGATTGTCCGTCGCGCGCGCCCTCCGATCTTCGGCGTGGAGATGTACCAGCAGCTTCGCCAGAGCAGGATTTCTCTGAACACGCACATAGACATTTCGCCCTTGAGCGCTTCCAACCAGCGCCTTTTCGAGGCCACGGGTGTGGGCGCGACGTGTCTGCTGACAGACTGGAAAGCCAACCTCAAAGACCTTTTCGAGCCGGACGTGGAAGTCACAAGCTACAGGAGCGCCGAAGAGTGTGTCGAGAAGGTTCGGTATCTTCTAGACCATGAAGATGAAAGGCGCGCTATTGCCGCCGCCGGTCAACGTCGTACTTTGCGCGACCACACTTTCACCGAGCGCGCAGCACAACTCGACAGTATTATCAAAGACTATTTTTCATAATGGCCCAACTTGCCGTGCGCGGAATCTTTCATCTACTATCTAATGCTTATTAAACAGGTCAGACAAGAGAGCCTGTAAGGCTTCATCTGGAAAGGTTGCTGGAAAGAAGTGATCAAACGTGTCCTGGCGCGCACTGAGCGCGCGCTGCGTTCTTATAGGGCGAAAAGACTGGGCTTAAAAGAGGTCGAGCCCAATTACGGCTTTATCGAGCGGTTCGCGCCCGGCGAAGCCGCGATTGATATTGGCGTTGGCGATGACCCGGACTTCTCGCTCTATCTGATCAATAACTATCAGATGGAATGCTTCGCCGTTGACCCGACGCGCAAACACGCGCCGAGTCTTCAGGCTATCGAGCGCGAGACGAAAAACTTTCACTACCTGCCCTTAGCGCTCGGCGCTGAAAATAAGACCGTCGAATTTAACGAGAGCACGATCAACGTCAGCGGCTCGCTGCTCAAAGGCCACAGCAATATTCAGAACGATCCGTGTATCAGCTACGAGGTGCAGATGGTCACGCTCGATTCGCTGCTCGAACAGGTCGGGAAAGAATCGATCAGCATTCTCAAGATGGACACGGAGGGCGCGGAGTACGAAACGATTGATAGTCTGAAGGCCGCAGACCTCAAGCGCATACGCCAGTTGATGATCGAATTTCATCACGACCGCGTTGAGGGCATCACATGGCCGGACACGCAGCGCGCCATACGCACGCTCGAAAAGCACGGCATGAAATCGTTTCTCTACAACGGACGTGATTGTTTGTTCTACTGGTAGAAGCGTAGTGACGGATAAGAATTAACAGGGATGGACAGAGATTGTCAGGATAAAAGCAAAACTCAAAGAAAAAGATTTGAGATTCAAGATTGTAGATTTGAGATTTAAAACTCAACGCCCTGCATTCTGATTTTTATCCTGTTCATCCTGTCCATCCTGTTTGAATCCGACCTTGAACGGCTTGGCGATTCAGTTTTCATAGAGACTCTAAAGAATTAGGTTATACAGATGTGCGGAATCGTTGGATTGGTGGGAGCGCAGGAAGCGTCCTGGTTGACGGAGATGAATGCGCTCATTCCCTATCGCGGCCCGGACGACGCGGGCGAGTATCGCGATAGAGAAGCCGGAGTCGCGCTTGCCATGCGGCGCTTGAGCATTCTAGACCTGGCGGGCGGCCACCAGCCCATGAGCAACCACGACGGCTCTGTCTGGATCGTCTATAACGGCGAGACCTATAACTCGCCACCGCTGCGCGAACATCTTCTCTCAAAAGGCTACGAATTCCAGACCTCGCATTCCGATACGGAAGTCCTGCTGCATCTCTACGAAGAGAAGCAGGAAGCGATGCTCGACGATCTCAATGGCATGTTCGCCTTTGTGATCTACGACCGCGAGCGCCGTCAACTGTTCGGCGCGCGCGACCGCTTCGGCATCAAACCGCTCTACTATCACAAAAGCGCTAACCTCTTCGCCTTCGCCTCCGAATTAAAATGCTTTCTTCCTCTCCCCGGTATTGAGCGCGCCATAGACCTCGCCAGTCTCTATCACTACATGAGCCTGCTCTATGTGCCGGGCGAGGATTCCATCATGCGCGGCATCAAGCGACTGCTGCCCGCGCACTGGTTCAAATTCGATCTGCGTAGTAATGATTTCAAGACAGAGCAGTACTGGGACATAGACCTCAAAGGTACTGAGGAGCGTTCCGAGGACGAGTGGTGCGAGATTATCCGAACGGAGCTGCGCGAGGCCGTGCGACGCTGGACTCTGAGTGATGTACCCGTAGGCTGCTCGCTCTCCGGCGGGATCGATTCATCGGCCATCGTCGGCCTGCTGGGAGAGATGGGCCATCCTGGAATCAAGACCTACTCGCTGGGCTTTACCGGACACGGCGAGGATGAATGGAACGAGTTGCCGCTTGCGCGCGAAGTCGCGGCGCGCTGGGGCACAGAGCATCACGAATCGATACTTGATCCCGAAAGTCTGCTGGACGATCTGGTCGAGATGGCCTGGCATTTGGACGAGCCGTATGGCGGCGGTCTTCCTTCCTGGTATGTCTTTCGCTTTATGCGAGAGACCGTAACGGTCGGACTCACCGGCACTGGCGGCGATGAGACGTTCGGCAACTACGGCAAGTTCCGCGCCTTCGAGGCCACGCCCTTGGCGCGCGCGATCATGTCGCAGCAGAATATCTATACTGCCGCCGGGCGCAATCTCGCGTGGTTGTGGAAGCCCGCCGCGCAACTCGCAGAGGCCGTCCCGCAATCATGGCTCGGGGGCCGAGCGCGAAAGGAACGGCTCTCTCACTGGTTAAATTTTAGCGGCGGGCCGCTGGGCCGTTACTACTTTAATCCGTGGTACTACTTCTCGGACGAGGCCAAACGAGCCGCCGTCTTTCAGACCGATCTGGGCGGAGTGCTGGATACGGCGGAGGTCTTGCAAGGATTTTATGAGCGCGCAGGCGCATCGGATGTGCGCAACGCCATCGCTTATGTGGATTTTAAGACGCAGTTGACGGACGAGTTTTTATTGATGACGGATCGTCTGTCGATGGCTCACTCGTTGGAAGCGCGCGTGCCTTTCCTAGACCACGAATTCGTCGAGACTATTTTTCGCATCCCTTCGCAGATACGCACGCGCCCCGACAATCTGAAGTACCTGCTGAAAAAGTCCGTAGCTGATCTGCTGCCTGAAGGGATACTCGGTGCGCGCAAGCGAGGCTTCGTCATTCCGATCAAGCTCTGGCTGCGCGGCTCTTTGCGTCCTCTGGCCGAGTACCTGCTTGCGCCGGAGCGTTTAAAAGCGCAGGGCATCCTGAATCCTCAATACTACCGTCGATACGTCAAGCCGCATCTGGACGGCGAGGCCGATTACACCTGGCAGGTCTGGGCGGCGCTGATGTTCCAGCTCTGGCACTTTATCTTTATCGAACAGAACACGCGGCAGAAGCCGACCTACAGTTGGCGCGACATCATCAAATGAGCAGAGGGTATGATCCAGACATGAACTTCACTGACACGCGCGTTCATAATCGAAAGCGCTTGGGCCAATCCTTCTGCTGCAACCAGTCTCGCTCGGAAGGGAGCACGCGCGCGTGAGGCCAGCGGCAGTCGAACATCTGCGCGATCCCTCTTCCGGAGAAGCTTTGACTTTGGGCAGAGTCGAGGCCGAAGAGAGGGGCGAAATCCGTGAAGGAGAGCTTATTGCTCAAAAGTCCGGCGCGCGTTATGCGATCAGGAATTTTATTCCGCGCTTTGTCACGGACAGTTCCTACGCGGCCAGCTTCGGCGAGCAATGGAATCGCTATCGCCGCACACAGATCGACCGCTTCAACGGCACGACGCTTAGTCGCGACCGCTTTTTCAGAGACACAGGCTGGACACCGGAAGAGATCAAGGGCCAGCGCATTTTAGAAGCTGGCTGCGGGGCTGGACGTTTTACGCAGGTCATGCTGGACGCAGGGGCCGAAGTCTACAGCATAGATTACAGCACGGCCGTCGATGCGTGCTGGGCAGTGAACGGCCCGCACCCGAATCTGTTTCTGGCTCAAGCGGACATTTACAGTATGCCGTTTGAGCCGGGCTCTTTCGATAAGGTCTTTTGCTACGGAGTGATTCAGCATACGCCGGACGCGCGACGCGCATTCGAGAGTCTGCTGCCGTTCCTTAAACCTGGAGGCCGTCTTGCCGTCGATGTCTATCGTAAGCTCTGGTGGGTGCATCGCTGGACGGCGAAGTTCTGGTATCGCCCACTGACGCGCCGCATGTCGCGCGAGACTCTGCGCAAGGTCGTCGAGTGGTACGTGCCGCGCTGGATTCCCATCGACAACGCTTTCCAGCGCGTCCCCGTCTTAAGAACAGTTGTCCCGGCTATCGTGCCTTGCTGGAACTATACGGGCATGTTGCCGCTCGACCGGGAACAGATAGAGCAATGGGCCATCCTGGATACTTTCGACGCTCTCTCGCCCGCGTATGATGCGCCGCAAACCATAGAGACTGTGCGCGAGTGGTTCACTGATGCCGGATTAAAAGACGTAGACATTCGCTACGGCGGCAACGGCATCCTGGGCAACGCTCGCCGTGGCTAAACGCGCTCAAAATAGTAGTGGGTCAGTTTGAAATTTGAGTCTCTGATAAGATGCTGTTCACCACAGAGGCACAGAGAGCACTGAGGAAGCACAGAGAGTGGGACGTATTCAAACCTTTGTGCTTCCTCCGTGTCCTCTGTGCCTCTGTGGTGAGGTTCAACGAGCCTGATACTCGATTACCCGAACTCACTACCTACCCGCTCAATGGTTGGCTGGACTTGTCACCTCATAACCTGTAAAAACTTAGCTGTGCTCAAT
>DATLMN010000047.1:0-12732 GCA_035537255.1 Pyrinomonadaceae bacterium
GGACGCGTGGCGCGACCGCTGGGTTGCGACGCAACCGCTTTCGCAGCGTGCTGGTGATCTCTGAAGTCGCGCTCGCACTAATGCTGGTGATCGGCGCAGGGCTGTTGATTCGCAGCTTTATGCGACTGCAACAGGTCAACCCCGGGCTCGACCCGCGCGGAGTGGTGGCGATGGAGATCAGTGTGCCCTCAATCGCTCCGTCCAATTACGAGAAGCCGGAACAGCAGGCGGCATTCTTTCATCAACTGCTCGAACGAACGCGCGTGCTGCCGGGCATTCAATCTTCCGCCGTGGTCTCCAGTCTTCCTTTAAGCGGAGCGGTGGAGAGTTCCGATTTCTCAATCGAGGGACGAGCCGCCGCGCCCGAAGGGCAGGAAGAGCCGCAGGCAGATTACACGATGGTCAGCGCGGACTATTTTCGTGTGATGAGCATTCCCTTAATGCGTGGGCGCGCATTTACGGAACAGGACACGAAAGAGAGCCAGGGCGTGGTGATCGTCAACGAACAATTGGCCGCGCGCTTCTGGCCCGGCGAAGACGCGGTTGGAAAGCGTTTGACCTTGAGCTTTGAAAAGAGCCCGCGTGAAGTGGTCGGCGTGGTCGGTGACATCAAGCAGACTTCGCTTAACGCTTCCGCCTCGCCCGGCGTTTATCTGCCCTATCAACAGTTCCCTTATCCGGGAATGACTTTCGTCGTGCGCACACAGGCGGACGGGGCGAGCATTACTTCTGCCGTGCGACGTGAGGTTCAGGCGATAGACGCGAATGTGCCCGTCTCGAACATCAGGACGATGGAACAGGTGATCGCGACTTCCGTGTCGCAGAGCCGCTTCTCCATGCTGCTGCTTGGGCTATTCGCGGCGGTTGCGCTTCTTCTGGCGATGGTCGGCATTTACGGCGTGCTGGCCTATTCGGTCTCGGAGCGCGTGCATGAGATAGGTGTGCGCATCGCGCTCGGCGCGCAGAGCAAAGACATACTGAGGCTGGTGGTGGGGCATGGAATGGTGCTCACACTAATCGGCGTTGCTGCGGGAATCGCGGGCGCGTTTGTCCTGACACGCTTGATGTCGAGCCTGATCTACGGCGTGAGCGCGACAGACCCTTTGACCTTCGCGGTCGTCTCCTTGGGATTGGCCGCAGTGGCGCTGCTGGCCTGCTACATTCCGGCGCGTCGCGCGACGCGCGTCGATCCGATAGAAGCGCTCCGTTACGAATAAAGGGATGAGGGATGAATAAGAAAGCATTCAAGTTGAGTAATCACACTTTCATCCCTCACACTGCCGCCCTCATCCATGCTTTTTAAGGAGTTATTGCGATGGGAACATTTTTTCAGGACTTGCGATATGGATTTCGGATGCTGGTCAAGCGCCCTGGCTTTACGGTCATCGCGGTGCTGGCTCTGGCTTTAGGTATCGGCGCGAACACGGCGATCTTCAGTGTCGTTAACGCCGTGCTGCTTCGCCCGCTGCCGTATAAAGACCCGCAGCGTATCGTCGCGGTCTGGGAGACAAATCCGCAGTTGGGCGCGGAGATGCGGAATCGCAATGAAGTGGCGATGGGGAACTTTCTGGACTGGCGCGCGCAGAACCAGACGTTCGAGCGGATGGGCGCTCTCTTTTATTCAAACGCCAACCTGACGGGCACGGGCGAGCCCGAACGACTTCAGAGCGTAGTCGTGACGACCGATCTCTTCGAGGTGCTAGGTGTCCAGCCTGCGCTTGGTCGTTCGTTTCGTCCCGAAGAAGAGAATGTCGCGAGCCCGCGCGTCGTCGTTTTGAGTCATGGACTGTGGCAGCGCCGCTTCGGCTCTGATCCGGCAGTGGTGGGACGCAACCTGACGATCAACGGTAATCAGGTCACTATCGTCGGCGTCATGCCGCAGGGCTTTCAGCTACAGTTTCCGACCAGCATGCAGGTAGAGATGTGGATGCCTATGCGCATCGACACGGCAACGCAGGCAGATCGTAACGCGCATTACCTGTACGTGCTGGCGCGGCTCAAAGAGGGCGTCAGCTTAGAGCAGTCGCAGGCGGCGATGACCTCGATTGCGGGCCAACTCCAACAGCAATTCCCTGAGACGAACGCGGACAAGGGAGCGCACGTCGTTTCGCTTCATAAACAACTGGTCGGAAATGTTCAGCCGTATCTCTACGTGCTGTTCGCGGCGGTCGGGTTTGTGCTTTTGATCGCGTGCGCCAACGTCGCCAATCTGTTGTTGGCCCGCGTGGCCGCGCGTCATAAAGAGGTCGCCATACGCATCGCGCTCGGCGCGAGCCGCTGGCGTCTTATTCGACAACTTCTGACGGAGAGCATCCTGCTTGCCGCAGCGGGCGGTGTGCTCGGACTGCTGCTCGCCTACTGGGGCATTGATCTGCTCGTCGCTCTTACTCCCGGCGATGTCCCGCGCTTAAATGAGATTGGCCTGCACGCTCCCGTCTTCGCCTGGACGCTTCTGGTTTCGATCTTGACGGGCGTGCTGTTCGGACTCGCTCCGGCGCTGCAAGCCTCCAAGCCTGATTTGAACGAATCGCTTAAGGAGAGCGGGCGCACGAGCGCTGGATTAGAGCGCAGCCGATTGCGAAGTACGTTGGTCGTCTCGGAAGTCGCGCTCGCACTGGTGCTGCTGGTCTGCGCGGGCCTGATGATCAAGAGCTTTATGCGCTTGCAGCAGGTCAGCCCGGGCTTCGAGTCCAAAAATCTGTTGACGATGAATATCTCTCTGCCCAGGCAGAAATATCCGGACGCGCAGAAGGCGAATGGTTTCTACAATCAACTCTTCGAGCGCGTCCGCGCAGTGCCGGGTGTGGAGTCCGTCGGCGGGGTCGACCCGCTTCCTTTAAGCGGCAGCAACGGGACGACGAGCTTCGTCGTAGAGGGTGGGCCCATGCTTGCTCTGGCGGATCGACCGGAAGTCGGCGAGCGTTCCGTCACCCCCGCTTACTTTCAGACGATGCGCATTCCCGTCCTCAAAGGTCGCGCATTCACAGAGCAGGATCGAGAGAATACGCCGCGCGTCATGATCGTCAACGAAGCGCTGGCGCGACGCTATTGGCCCAATGAGGAAGTTTTGGGAAAACGGCTGGGCTTTGAAGATGATGCGAGTAAGCAAACCTGGTGGGAGATCGTCGGCGTCGTCGGCAACGTCAAGCATGAACGGCTCGACATGGAAGCCAAACCGGAAATCTTTTTTCCGTACGAACAGTCTCCGAGGAATTTTATGAGTCTCGTGGTTCGTACCACTTCAGACCCTTCCATGATGATAACGGGCGTGCGCGATCAGGTGCTGGCGATAGATAAGGATCAGCCTGTCTTTGATATTAAGACGATGGATCAGCGTCTCTCGAAGGCGGTCGCGCAGAGCCGCTTTATCATGCTGCTGCTTGGGCTTTTCTCCGCGCTGGCGCTCATTCTGGCGGCCGTAGGGATTTACGGAGTGATGGCCTATGTGGTCTCGCAGCGCACGCACGAGATCGGCATACGAATGGCGCTTGGCGCGCAGAGCCGTGATGTTCTGCGGATGGTCGTGCGTCAGGGCATGACTTTGACTTTCATAGGCGTCGCCATCGGCCTCGTCGCGGCATTCGCGCTGACGCGTTTGATGTCCAGTCTGCTTTACGGCGTGACGGCGACAGACCCTTTGACGTTTATAACAGTCGCGCTGGTCTTGAGCATAGTCGCGCTCCTGGCGATCTTTATTCCGGCGCGCCGCGCGACGCGCGTCGATCCGATGGAAGCACTCAGATACGAATAAAGGGATGAAGGATGAGGGCGGAGGGATGAAAAGGAAAGCATTCAACTTGAATTATTATTCTTTCATCCCTCATCCCTCCGCCCTTGTTCCTTAGATAACGGAGTTAATGTGATGAGAACACTTTTGCAGGACTTGCGTTACGGCGTGCGAATGCTTTTGAAGCGACCGAGCTTTACATTTATCGCTGTGTTGACGCTCGCGCTGGGGATTGGCGCGAACACGGCCATCTTTAGTGTGATCAATGGAGTCCTGCTGCGTCCGCTGCCCTTCTCGGAAGCAGATCGCTTGGTCAGGGTTTATGAGAAGAGACTAAAGCTCGGACGCGTGCGAAATTCCGTCTCGGCTCCGGACTTTATTGATTGGCGCAGCCAGAATCGTGTCTTCGAAGATATAGCCGCGTACGCGCCCTGGAGCACGAACCTGACGGGCGGCGACGAGCCGCAGAGGCTCTCCGGAACAGTCACGAGCGCCAGCCTCTTCTCAGTGTTGGGCGTTCAGCCACAGTTGGGCCGCACGTTTCTTGCAGAAGAAGATCAGCCGAACGGCAATCGCGTCGTGATACTGAGCCACGCATTGTGGCAGCGGCGCTTCGGCGCAGACCCTGGCATCGTCGGCAAGCCAATAGTCCTCAACGGCGCTAACTTTACAGTCGTCGGCGTGATGCCCGCAGGGTTCGAGTTTCCTTCCAAAGAGACAGAGCTGTGGTCGCCCCTCGGGTTGGACACGGCGAATCAGGAGGGACGCGGCAGTCACTTCCTTGACGTGGTCGCGCGATTGAAGCCCGGCGTCACGTTACAGCTAGCGCAGTCGAACATGGATGCCATCGCTGGCGAGCTGGAAAAACAGTATCAGGTCAACACGGGCCACGGCGTCAATATCTTCCCTTTGTATGAAGAGATCGTCGGGAATGTGCGGCCTGCGCTGCTGGTGCTGCTCGGAGCAGTCGGCCTTGTGCTGCTGATCGCTTGCGCCAATGTTGCTAATCTCCTTCTCGTGCGGACTGTGTCGCGACAGAAGGAGATCGCTATTCGCGCGACGCTTGGCGCGAGTCGTGGGCGCATCATTCAACAATTGTTGACAGAGAGTGTGCTGCTAGGCTTGCTCGGCGGCGCTCTGGGGTTATTGCTTGCCATCTGGGGCACAGACCTTCTCATCAACATCAGTCCGTCAAACATGCCGCGCATCAGCGAGATCACCATAGACTATCGCGTGCTTGGCTTTACCTTCGCGATCTCGTTGTTGACGGGCGTCATCTTCGGCCTGCTGCCTGCGCTGCAAGCCTTACGCGTGAACGTCAACGACTCGCTCAAGAGTGAAGGGCGAGGCGTGGTGGGAAGCAGCAGCCGCAGTCGCGCGCGGAGCGTCCTGATCGTCACGGAAATAGCTCTCGCTCTGGTCTTGCTCGTCGGCGCAGGTTTACTTATCAAGAGCTTCAAGCGACTCGGCGAAGTTGATCCGGGATTCAAGCCCGACAACGTTTTGACGATGCAGCTTTCTCTGCCTCGCTCGAAGTACTCGAAGCCGGAACAACAGTCTGCTTTTCTGCAACAAGTCCTTGAGCGCATCGAGGCAGTGCCGGGTGTGGGCAGTGTGAGCGTGGTGGCCGGCCCGCCCTTTAGCGGCTTGACTGCCTCGCGTTATTTCCAGATTGAAGGTCGCCCGCCGCGACCCGCCGGAGAAGGGCTCAACGCGGGCTACAACGCGGCCAGTCCAAACTATTTTCAAACTCTCGGCATTCCTCTGCGGCGTGGGCGCGACTTTACAAAGCAGGACGTGATGGGCACGCCCGAAGTGGTCATCATCAATGAAGCCATGGCGCGCCGCTTCTGGCCGGACGAAGATGCCGTCGGAGGGCGCTTGAGAATCGGCGAGGATGCATGGCGCACAGTGGTGGGCGTGGTCGGAGACGTGCGACATACGGGGCTGGACGAAGAGCCTAAGCCCGAAATGTTCTATCCGTACTTGCAGAGCCCGCTGTCGTTTATGACCCTGATGGTTCGCAGCACGACCGATGAGAAAGCTCTTCGGGCTTCGATTCAGAGAGAGATTCGCGCCGTCGATCCTGATCTGCCCGTCTACGGCATCAAGTCTATGGAGCAAATGATCTCTGAATCAGTCTCGCCGCGACGTTTGAACATGATCTTGCTCACAACCTTTGCGGTCGTGGCGCTGGTGATGGCCGCGCTGGGGATTTACGGAGTGATGGCTTATTCCGTCAGCCAGCGCACACACGAAATTGGGATTCGCATGGCTTTGGGCGCACAGCGCGGCGACGTGCTGAAGATGATCGTCGGACAGGGAATGATTCTCACACTGATGGGCATAGGGATTGGTCTTGCCGCGTCGTTCGGCCTGACGCGCCTGATGAGGAGCCTGCTCTACGGCGTGACGGCGACAGACCCTTTGACATACATCGCGGTCGCACTGGTGCTCGGCACAGTGGCATTGATGGCGAGCCTTATTCCTGCGCGCCGCGCGACGCGCGTCGATCCGATGGAAGCACTCAGATACGAATAAAGGGATGAAGGATGAGGGATGAACGAAGGGATGAGGGATGAGGGCGGAGGGATGAAAAGGAAAGCATTCAACTTGAATTATTATTCTTTCATCCCTCATCCCTCCGCCCTCATCCCTGCTCTTGGAGGTAACTGTTATGGAAACTCTGTTGAAAGATATTCGTTATGGCTTGCGAATGATCGTGAAGAGTCCGGGCTTTACGCTTGTGGCGGTGCTGGCGCTGGCGCTCGGCATCGGGGCGAACAGCGCGATCTTTAGTGTCGTCAACGCCGTGCTCTTGCGCGCGCTGCCCTTCGATCAGCAAGAGCGTCTGGTGCAAATCTGGGGCACGGTTATCAAAAGAGGGGACGACAGGAACGTTGCCTCGTATCCGGATTTCGCGGATTTCCGAGATCAGAACACGGTCTTTGAACATATCGCGGCATATACTCAGTCATCCGGCATCCTGACGGGTGCGGACGCGCCCGAGCAATTAGACGGTGTCGCCGTGACGGGCGATATATTCGCCGTGCTCGGCACACAGCCTCTTCAGGGGCGGGCTCTTAAGCCGGAAGACGAGAAACCGGAGAGCCCGCGCGCCGCCGTCATCAGTTACGGTCTGTGGCAACGGCGATTCGCCGCCAACCCAAACCTGATCGGCCAGCAGATTACACTCAACGGCGTGAGTCGAACCGTCATCGGCATTATGCCGCAGGGCTTCGGCTTTCCTCTCGAAGCGCGAAAGACAGAGTTCTGGGTTCCCCTCAATCCCACGTCCGAGACAAACAAGGAACGCGGCGCGCATTATCTGCTGATGATTGCCCGGCTCAAGCAGGGCGTTCAATTGGCACAGGCTCAAGCCGAGATGGCGACGATTGCGCGCCGTCTTGAACAGCAGTACCCGGATAAAAACACTGGGCGCGGCGTCAACATTATCTCGATGTATGAGAATGTCGTGGGCCATATTCGCCCGGCTCTGCTGATATTGCTCGGCGCGGTCGGGTTTGTGCTCTTGATCGCGTGCGCCAACGTCGCCAATCTACTGCTCGCGCGTGCGGCGTCCCGTCAAAAAGAGATCGCCATACGCTCTGCGCTCGGGGCGAATCGCCTGCGCATCATCCGACAGCTTCTCACAGAAAGCGTGCTGCTCTCTGTGATGGGCGGATTCTTAGGATTGCTGCTGGCCCTTTGGGGGTTGGACTTGCTGGTCGCGGTGATGCCCGCCGATCTGCCGCGCATCAAGGAGATAGGGCTTGACGCGCGCGTCCTTTCGTTTACGCTGCTGGTTTCGGTTTTGACAGGCATCATCTTTGGTCTCGTGCCCGCGCTGCAATCCTCCAGGCAGGACTTGAACGAGACGCTCAAGGAAGGCGGGCGCGGCAGCTCGGAGGGCATCGGTCGTAATCGTGTGCGAAGCCTGCTGGTCGTCTCGCAGATCGCGCTCTCAATGGTGCTGCTCGTCGGTGCGGGTCTTCTGATACGCAGTTTCCGCCAGTTGCAGAATATCAATCCGGGGTTTGATCCTCATCGTGTGATGACGGCGACCATCGGGCTTCCCGACGCGAAATATCACGAAGAGAGCCAGATGGCTGCCTTCTTTCAACAGACCTTGCAACGCGCTGCCGGTTTGCCGGGCGTGGAATCTGTCGGCGCGGTCTCTCCGCTTCCCTTAAGCGGCGACATGGCGCAGAATTTACTGATCGTCGAGGGTCGCCCACCGCTTAAGCCCGGAGAGAGACTGATTACAAATTCACGCGTGGTCAGCGCGGACTATTTCCGCGCGATGGGCATTCCGCTCATCAAGGGGCGCACGCTCACGGAGCAGGACAACAGGAATGCTCCGCGCGTGGTAGTCATCAACGAGACGCTCGCGCGCAAATACTTTCCGAACGAAGAACCTCTGGGCAAGCGCATAGAGGTCACTATCGCGGATGACAATATGGCGGAGATCGTCGGCATCGTCGGCGATGTCAAACACATGACTCTGGATGCGGAAGCCGGGCCTGAATCTTATTTCTCTTATCAGCAGATACCCAACTCGTACATGACTCTGGTGGCGCGCGCGAAATCGGGCGACCCCGCGAGTTTAGCGCCGGGACTGCGTCAGGCCGTCGAACAGGTGGATAGGGATCAGCCGCTCTCCGACGTGAGAACGATGGAGCAACTACTGGCGGATTCGCTGGCGCGGCGGCGCTTTAACATGCTGCTGCTCGGTCTCTTCTCGGCGGTGGCGCTGCTGCTGGCCGCCGTCGGCATCTTCGGCGTGATGAACTACTCCGTCTCGCAGCGCACGCACGAGATAGGGATACGTATGGCCCTGGGCGCGCAACCGCGCGACGTATTGAAGATGGTCGTCGGGCAGGGGATGACCCTTGCCTTTATAGGCGTCTTGATCGGCCTCGTCGCGGCATTCGCGCTGACGCGTTTGATGTCGAGCCTGCTTTACGGCGTGACGGCGACAGACCCTTTGACCTACGTGGCGGTGGCGCTGGCCTTAAGCGCCGTGGCGCTCCTTGCGAGCTTTATCCCAGCGCGCCGCGCAACACGCGTCGATCCGATAGAAGCGCTCAGATACGAATAAAGGGATGAAGGATGAGGGATGAACGAAGGGATGAGGGATGAGGGCGGAGGGATGAAAAGGAAAGCATTCAACTTGAATTGTTATTCTTTCATCCCTCATCCCTCCGCCCTCATCCCTTAGATAACGGAGTTATGCTGATGGGCACACTGTGGCAGGATTTGCGATATGGCTTGCGCATGTTGTGGCAGCGGCCGGGGTTTACAGTGGTGGCAGTGCTGACTCTGGCTTTGGGTATCGGTGCGAATACGGCGATCTTCAGCGTGGTCAACGGTGTGCTGCTGCGCTCATTGCCCTACACAGACCCTGATCGATTGGTGTTGTTGTGGGAGACCAACGAGCGATCCCGCACGATTCATGTCTCGAATCTCAATCTCTTAGACTGGCGCGAGCAGAACCACTCGTTCGAATCCTTTTCGGGTTACAGCGGGCAGTGGGGCGGAAAGACCACTGTGCTCGGCGGAAGCGAGCCGGACCGCGCCTTTGCCGTCGCCGTGTACCGCGACTTTTTTAAAGTGCTCGGCGTCGCGCCCGCACTTGGACGCCCCTTTTCAGCTGAAGACCAGAGCCCAGGCGCTCCGCAGTCGGTCATCGTCAGCTACGGTTTCTGGCAAAGCCACTTGGGCGGCGATACGGATTTGTCCAACAAGAAACTGACCCTCGGCGATTCAAGCTTTAGCGTCATAGGCGTCATGCCGCAGGGTTTTAGTTTTCCCGCCAAGACCGATTTGTGGCTGGCGAAAGAACAACTCGGGGCAGACACGAGTTCGCGCTCCGCACACAACTATGTAGCGATTGCTAGACTCAAGCCGGGCGTGACGTTGGAGCAGGCGCAGGCCGATATGAACGCCATCGCAGGCAGCCTGGCCCAGCAGTATTCGGATAATCAGGGCATGGGCGTGAATGTCATCTCGCTCGAAGATCAACTGGTCGGATCAATCAGACCGGCGCTGCTCGTGCTGTTGGCCGCCGTCGGCTTCGTGCTGTTGATCGCGTGCGCTAATGTCTCGAACCTATTGCTGGCGCGCGCCGTCGGGCGGCAAAGGGAGATCGCCATTCGCACGGCGCTCGGCGCGAGTCCCTGGCGAGTCATGCGACAATTGATGACGGAGAGCCTGCTGCTCTCCATGCTCGGCGGCGCGCTGGGGCTGCTCTTGGCCTACTGGCTTATAGGCCCGCTGGTCGCCTTGAGCCCTTCGACCATCCCGCGCTTAAATGAGATCGGTATTGATGGCCGCACGCTCGCCTTTACGCTTGTCATCTCATTGCTGACGGCTCTGGTTTTCGGACTGCTGCCGGCGCTCAAATTCTCCAAGCCAGATTTGCAGGAGGCATTAAAACAGGGCGGGCAAACCACCGGCGCAGGCTCTGTGCTGCTTCGCAGCGTACTGGTCGTCGCCGAAGTATCTTTAACGATGGTCTTGCTGGTCGGAGCAGGACTGCTGGTCAAAAGCTTCTGGCGAATATTGCAGGTCAACCCGGGCTTTAATTCCGATAATGTTTTGACGATGCAAATCTCTCTGCCCGAATCCGCATACAGTGAAGAGGGGCGCGTCGTAACTTTTCACAGGCAACTGCTGGAACGTACAAAATCATTACCCGGAGTTGAGTCGGCGGGCATCATTAACAATCTGCCGCTGGGTGGAGTCGACATCAACAGCTTTTTCTGGATCGAGGGAGACGCGGCGCAAAAGCCTACGCACGATAGCGGCTTTCGCGTCGTGAGCCCGGACTATTTCCGCACGATGAATATTCCGCTCGTCAAGGGAAGATTGTTTACTGAGCAGGATAACGAAACCGCCACGCCCGTCGGCATCATTTCGCAGAGTGTGGCGGAAGCCGCATGGCCCGGACAAGACCCCCTGAGAAAACGTCTTCAGTCGCGCAACGATAATCGAGAAGAGTGGACGACAATCGTCGGCGTCGTCGCAGACGTGCGACATCGCGGCTTAGATAAGAGAGTCTCCGCCGATCTTTATCTGCCCTACGCGCAACGTCCTTTCCGTGCCAGCGACGTAACGGTCGTGATGCGCATCAGCACCGAGCCAGCCGCGATGATTTCTGAAGTGCGCGAGCTGGTCAGGTCGATAGATAAAAATGTGCCGGTCGAGTTCGAGACGATGGAGCGCATCTTCGATAGATCGGTCGCCAATCGTCGCTATAACACTCTGCTGCTCGGAACGTTTGCCGGGCTCGCCCTGCTGCTTTCCTTGATCGGAATCTACGGCGTGCTCTCTTACACCGTGACGCAGAACACGCACGAGATAGGCATACGCATGGCCTTGGGCGCGCAACCGCGCGACGTGCTCAAATTGATCGTCGGTCAGGGAATGATTCTGGCTCTTCTGGGAGTCGGACTTGGCGTCTTGGGCGCGCTTGCGCTCACGCGCGTCATGGCGAGTCTGCTCTACGATACGAAAGCCACTGATCCGCTGACTTTCCTGGGCGTCTCGGCGCTCCTGATAGCCGTCGCTTTTCTGGCCTGCTACGTGCCTGCGCGCAGGGCCACACGTGTTGATCCGATGGAGGCGCTGCGTTACGAATGACCGAGGCCGGAAACTCTCTTAATAAATCTGAGCAAGCGAGCCACGCCGACGGTGCGGCGCGCCGTTTCGAGTTGAGCACCGAGAACGATTACAATAAAGAGCCGTACGTCGCGCAGCCCCGCCAAGTGCCGGCGCTGCGCGATGGCGATAGCGAGGTGAGATACTTAGATCACTCGATGAAGACTTCCGAATCAAATACCAACCGACGAATACTGATCGCGGACGACCAGCGCGATGTGCTTGAGGCGCTGCGCCTCCTGCTCAAAGGCGAAGGCTACCGGACAGAGGCCGTGACTTCGCCCGCAGAGGTTTTGCCGCGACTCGAAACAGGCGACTTTGATCTGCTGCTGATGGATTTAAATTACGCGCGCGACACCACGAGCGGGCAGGAGGGCCTGGACCTTTTGTCGCGCATACAGGCGGCGGACATTATGCTGCCCGTCGTGGTGATGACGGCGTGGGGCAGCGTCGAGGTGGCCGTCGAAGCGATGCGGCGCGGCGCTCGCGATTTTGTTCAGAAGCCCTGGGAGAATGCCCGGCTGCTCTCTATCCTTCGCACGCAGATTGAGCTGGGGCAGGCGCTGCGCAGGGGTCAGCGCCTGGAAGCTGAGAACCAACTTCTTCGCGACGGCGAAACGCGACCCATCCTGATCGCCAGCTCGCCCGCCATGCAGCCAGTGCTTGAGCTGATCGCGCACGTTGGCCCAAGCGACGCCAACGTCCTCATCACTGGCGAGCACGGCACTGGTAAAGAGGTCGTGGCGCAAACTCTTCATTCGATCTCGAATCGCGCCTCGAAGCCCCTGGTCACAGTCGATGCCGGTGGTCTCTCCGAAGGTGTTTTCGAGAGCGAGCTGTTCGGTCACGTCAAGGGCGCATTCACGGATGCTAAAAGTGATCGTGTCGGGCGCTTTGAGTTGGCCGACGGCTCGACGCTTTTTCTGGACGAGATCGCCAATGTGCCTTTGAACAAACAGCCAAAGCTTCTGCGCGTCCTTGAGACGGGCGAGTTCGAGCGCGTCGGCTCGTCCAAAACGCGTCGCGTCAATGTGCGCGTGCTCTCCGCGACCAATGCAGACCTGACGGAAGAGGTGGCGTCCGCGCGCTTTCGCCAGGACTTGCTCTTTCGCCTCAACACGGTCGAGATCAACCTGCCGCCGCTGCGCGAGCGTCCGGAAGACATCCCTCTTCTGGCTCAACATTTCCTGCGCCAGCACGCGCAGCGCTATCGAAAAAATCTCAAAGGCTTCGACGACGCTGCAAATCGCGCGCTTTTGGATTATTCTTGGCCGGGCAACGTCAGGGAGCTGGAACATGCTGTGGAGAGAGCAGTGCTGATGGCTCAGACTGAGATGGTCGGC
>DATLMN010000048.1:0-4975 GCA_035537255.1 Pyrinomonadaceae bacterium
GCCCATCCCGCTTCCCACTTTGAAGAACAAGTGGACGGTGCTGCGCTCGCCGCATGTGGACAAGAAATCGCGCGAGCAGTTTGAGATCAGAACGCACAAGCGTCTGATGGACATTCTTGACCCGACGCCGCAGACCGTCGACGCGCTTATGAAGCTGGACCTTCCGGCGGGCGTCGATGTCGAGATCAAAGCGTTTGGCAGACAATAGGGAAGTCGTCAGCAATCAGTCATCAGCAAAGACAAATTGCTTTTACTGACGACTGATTACTGATTACTGAGAACTGATTACTGGTTACTGAGGTTTTGTGATGATTAATGGGATCATCGGTAAGAAAGTCGGCATGACGCAGATTTTTGCGGCTGACGGGACTGTGACGCCTGTGACGGTGATTAAGGCCGGGCCGTGCGTCGTCGTGCAGAAGAAATCCGCTGCGGGCCGCGATGGCTATAACGCCGTGCAGATCGGGCTGGTTGAAGACAAGCCCGTCAAGCTCAAAAACGTCAACAAGCCCATGCGCGGGCACTTTGAGAAGACCGGTGGGGGCGTTCCTCCGACGCGCATCCTCAAAGAGTTTCGCCTGGAAGACTCTGAAGACGCGACCAACGTCGGCGACAAGATACTGGTTGACCAGTTCGCTGACGGCGACCGTATAGAAGTCATCGGGCGCTCGAAGGGTCGCGGTTTCGCAGGCACTGTCAAGCGTCATAACTTTAATCGCGGGCCGGAGTCGCATGGCTCTATGAACGTGCGCGCTCCCGGCTCAATCGGCGCTTCGGCCTATCCGTCGCGCGTCATCCCCGGCACGCGCTCTTCGGGCCACATGGGCGACGAGCGTGTGACGATCAAGGGACTGACGGTGGCGCGCGTCGATGTCGAGAATAATCTGCTAATGGTGCGCGGCGCTGTGCCCGGAGCCAACGGCAGCGTGGTCATTATCAAGAAGGCTGCAAGATAGAAAAATAGTTTTAAGTCTTCAGTTTTCAGTAAAAGCCGGTTGTCTTTGCTGAAAACTAAAAACTGAAAACTGCGAACGGAGTGAGCTATGCCTAGCGTTAAGGTGCGCAATCTGAAGAATGAAGAGGTCGGCGACCTGGAATTGTCCGACGCGGTGTTCGGCGCGGAGCTGAACGAGTCCTTGATACATGCTGCTGTGCGAAGCTTTATGGCGAGCGGTCGCGCGGGCACGGTCGGGACGAAGACGCGCGGCGATGTTTCGGGCTCGGGCCGCAAGCTCTGGAAACAGAAGGGCACCGGGCGGGCGCGTATCGCGTCCATCCGTAGTCCCTTGTGGAAGGGCGGCGGCAACACACACGGGCCGCAGGCGCGCGATTGGTCATACAACATGCCGAAGAAAATGCGTCGCGGCGCTCTGCGCTCGGCTCTCTCAGAGCGCGTGCGCGAGGGCAACGTGATCGTCATAGACGAGTTCGCGTTCTCTCAGCCGAAGACCAAAGATTTTATCCAGTCGCTCGGCACGCTCGGCCTTGGCGAGACCAAGACGCTGATCGTCGATTCGCTTGAGAACGATAATCTGCTGCTCTCTGCGCGTAATGTGCGGCGCACGAAGGTCGTCAACAGCTACAGCCTGAATATCTACGACCTGCTCTATCACGAAAAGCTTGTGCTCTCGCGCGCAGCCGTCGATGAGATAGCGGAGCTTCTTGATCCGCAGTCCAGGAAGACAAGAGAAGCAGAGGGCGCTGGCGCAGAGACGAAGACGGAAGAGGAGGCGGCCTGAAAAGATGAGAACAGTATGGGACATCATTAAGTCGCCGGTGATTACGGAGAAGGCTCTGGTCGCCAAAGAAGAGTCGCAGGACGGTCGCCAGCTTTTGACCTTCCGCGTCGACCGTCGCGCGACCAAGCCCGAGATCAAATCAGCGGTCGAGACCATCTTCCAGGTCAAAGTCGATCAGGTGCGCACCATCAATTACATGGGCAAGATGGCTCGGCGCGGTCGCTTCGAGGGGCGCAAGCCGTCCTGGAAGAAAGCCTACGTCACTTTGAAACAGGGCGAGCAACCGCTCGATTACGGCGAAGCAATCTAACAGTTTTCAGTTTCAAGTTTTCAGTTTTCAGCTTTTTGCTGGTTACTGAAAACTAAAAACTGAAAACTTGAAACTGAGAAGTCATGGGCATAAAGAAACTTACACCGACATCGCCGGCGCGTCGTTACCAGACCTATTTGACGCGCGATGAATTAACGGTTGGGGCAGAGCCGGAAAAGTCTCTGCTTGAGCCGAAGAAGCGTATCTCCGGGCGCAACAACGACGGACGTATCACTGTCAGGCGTCGCGGCGGCGGCCACAAACGTTTTTATCGCATCATCGATTTCAAGCGCGATAAGGCTGGCGTGCCGGGCCGTGTGACGCAGATCGAATACGATCCGAATCGCTCGGCGCATATCGCGCTTATCACTTACCTGGACGGCGAAAAGCGCTACATCATCGCGCCCACGGGCCTCGAGGTCGGCAAGACAGTGATGAGCGGAGCAGAGGCGGACATTCTGCCGGGCAATGCGCTGCCGATTCGTAATATCCCTCTGGGCACGCAGATTCACAACATTGAGCTGCGTCCGGGCAAAGGCGGCCAGATGGCTCGCAGCGCCGGAGCGTTCGCTCAGTTGGTTGCCAAAGAGG
Source organism: Pyrinomonadaceae bacterium (assembly GCA_035537255.1). Classification (GTDB taxonomy): domain Bacteria; phylum Acidobacteriota; class Blastocatellia; order Pyrinomonadales; family Pyrinomonadaceae; genus DASQYE01. The sequence goes on from DATLMN010000048.1 coordinate 2,641, forward strand.
GCGATTACGCTCAGCTTCGTATGCCTTCGGGCGAAGTTCGTCGCGTGCCGGTCGTCTGCATGGCGACCGTCGGACAGGTCGGAAACGTCGAGCATGAAAATGTCTCTTACGGTAAAGCGGGGCGCTCGCGCTGGAAGGGCATTCGCCCTCACGTGCGCGGCGTGGCGATGAATCCTGTGGATCACCCGCACGGCGGCGGTGAAGGCAAGACCTCGGGCGGACGTAACCCCGTCACGCCCTGGGGACAGCCGACGCGCGGCTACAAGACCAGAAGCAACAAACGCACGCAGAAGATGATCGTGCGCGATAGAAGAGTCAAATAAGGGATGAAGGATGAGGGATGAGGGATGAATAAAACGGGATGAATACTCTTCTTCATCCCTCATCCCTCCGCCCTCATCCCTTAAGTGGAGCGAAGCGGAACTAATATGGCGCGTTCAGTAAAAAAAGGTGCGTTCGTTGACGGAAGTATTCAGAAGGCCGTAGAGCGTATTCGCTCCGGCGGTGCTCGTCCACCGGCGATCAAGACCTGGTCGCGGCGCTCGACGATCACGCCCGACATGGTCGGCCTCACCTTCGGCGTTCACAACGGCAAGCGTCACCTGCCGATCTACGTGACGGAGAATATGGTCGGCCACAAGCTCGGCGAGTTTGCGCCCACGCGCACATTCAAGGGCCATTCCGGCACGAAGGCAGAAAAGTCTGCGAAGGTAGCTAAAAAATAGTTTTCAGCTGAAGACAAGTTGTTCTTAGTGAAAACCGGAAACTGAAAACTGCGAACGGAGTGAGAGATGGAAGCAAGAGCCAGTGCAAAATATCTTCGCGGGTCGGCGCAGAAGGCGCGCCTCGTCATCGATATGATTCGCGGCAAGAACGTCAATCAGGCTTTGGCGATTCTGCAATATACGAACAAGCGTGCGGCTGACGGCATTGAAGCCTGCGTGCGCTCTGCCATCGCCAATGCGACCGAAGCCGCAGAGAAGGCTAACGTCGCCGTCGATCCGGACGACCTCTGGGTCAAGGCTGCGTTCGTTGATCGTGGGCCAACCAAGAATCGTCGACGCGTGCGTCCAGCCCCGCAGGGCCGCGCCTATCGCGAGCGTCGTCACTTCTGCCACGTCACCGTCCTGCTCTCGAATGACGAGAAGGTCACGGCGGACAACGGCAAGGCTGCGGGCGAAACTAAACCTGCGAAGCTCGCTGAGAGCAAGAGTCGCAAACGCGGCGGAGCGGCATCAGCTCCTCGCGCCAAGCGCACTTCCGCCCCGAAGGCTGAAGGCGAAAAGAAGAGCGCAAAGCGCGCGAGCACGAAGACAGACACGGCTGAAACTACGGCCACGGACGAGACAGCGACCAACGAATAATCGTTCTTGACTTGAAACGGAGAATACTGTGGGTCAGAAAGTTCATCCTTACGGATTCAGACTCGGCTACAACAAGGACTGGCACTCGCACTGGTATGCCAAGAAGCAGTTCGGCGAGTACCTCCTGGAAGATTTGCGGCTCAAGCGCGACCTCAAAGGGCGCTTTGCCGGGGCTGGCGTCTCGCACGTAGACGTGGAGCGCGCCGCCAATCGCCTGAAGATCATCATCTACACCTCTCGTCCCGGCATCATCATCGGCCGCAAAGGCGCTGAGATAGATAAGCTCAAAGGCGATCTGTCGGCCAAGACGGGCCGCGAAGTGCTGGTCTCTATTCAGGAGATTCACAAGCCGGAGCTAAACGCTCAACTGCAAGCAGAGAAGATCGGCGCGCAGTTGGAGAAGCGCATAGCCTTTCGCCGCGCCATGCGCAAGGCCGTCGAAGAGTCGCTTCGCTTCGGCGCACAGGGCATCAAGGTCAAAGTCTCCGGCCGCTTGAACGGAGCCGAGATCGCCCGCTCTGAGTGGCACTTGCAGGGGCAGCTTCCCCTTCACACGCTGCGCGCGGATGTTGATTACGGCCTCGCGGAAGCGCACACGACCTTCGGCGTGATCGGCGTCAAAGTCTGGATTTATCGCGGCGAGATTCTTGATCCGAAGGCCGCGATGGCGCGCGGCACAGGCTCTGATCCGATCAACGAGCCCCGTGGCCGCGAAGGCGAGCGCCGTCCGCGCACGCGCCGCGAGCGCGAAGGCGGCCGTGACGGCGAGCGCGGAGATCGTGGTGATCGCGGTCGTCCACGCGGCGGAGATAGATCATAAGCAGTCAACGGTTTTCAGTTTTTAGTTTTCAGCAAAACTAAAAACTGAAAACTAAAAACTGAAAACTGTTCTTTGGGGTTTATTCATCATGTTGATGCCGAAAAAAGTAAAGCACCGAAAGCAGATGCGCGGTCGCATGACGGGCGTGGCC
>DATLMN010000049.1:0-35617 GCA_035537255.1 Pyrinomonadaceae bacterium
ATGAGGGATGAAAGGCGTTGAGTGACTGATTCACTTGACCAGTTCACTCAATGATTCATCCCTCATCCCTCCGCCCTCATCCCTTGGTTACGCTGCCTTGAGCAGATCGGTCTTGTTGGATTCCTGTGCGTTCATGTTAATGAGCTTGATGGATTTGGCTAGGCCCAGAAATTGTAGCGCGCGTATGCCCCACCAGTTGATGTCTATCTCGTACCAGGTGAGCCCGTGGCGCGCGGCCGTCGGATGCGCATGATGATTGTTATGCCAGCCTTCGCCGAAGGTGATCAGCGCGACCCAAAGGTTGTTGGTCGAATCATCCGTCGTCGTAAAGCGGCGCGAGCCCCACATGTGCGTCGCAGAGTTGACTAACCAAGTCGCGTGCCAGCCCACCACGATTCTCAGGAAGATGCCCCACGTCAACATCGGCCAGCCGCCCACGGCCAGCAGCACAACGCCGAGCGCGACTATCGGTATCCAGTAAAATTTATTGAGCCAGGTGTAGAAGGGGTCTTTCATCAGGTCTGGAGCGTAGCGCTCCATCGTCTGCGGCGGATGTTGTTGCGCAGTGCCTTTGAGCATCCAGCCGATATGCGACCACCAGCCGCCGTCGCGCGGGCTGTGCGGGTCGCCTTCCGTGTCCGTGTACGCGTGATGAATGCGATGCGTGACGACCCACGAGATGGGCCCACTTTCGAGCGACAGGATGCCGCACAGCGTCAAAAAGTATTCGACCGATTTCGGCGTCTTGTAGCCGCGATGCGTCAACAGACGGTGATAGCCCATGCCGATCCCCATCCCCGAAATGATCCAGAGCAACACCGTGACGGCGAGCGCCTGCCACGAAAACAGAAAGAGCGCGGCCAACGCGCCCACATGAAAGAGCGTGATAAAGCTCGCCGTCACCCAGTTGATACCGCTCTTCGATTGATGTGCTATGTCTTGATTACGCATGGACACTCTCCTGCCAGGAAAAAAGTCTCGAACCCAGAACTGTGATGTTTGGGGGCACACTTATCGTAGCAAGTTAGCGCTCTCGCGAATGTAATACTTTTGTAAGTGTTTCGCGTAAGGCGTGTGGGCCAAGCTATGTATTGAATAGCACACAACAAGAATGAGCACGATGACATGCTATTTGTTGAATCTCTATTGTCTTCTCTTCACATTTCGGTTGCGCTGATACAGGCGCGCAGATTTGCGCATCAAGAGGACGGACGCGTATCATTCCTGACCGGAACGAATCTATTCCCTGAGAGGTTTTGATCAAATGGCTGAACTGACTCATCGCCCGCGCCGTATGCGCAGAAGCGCGCCGCTGCGCGCGCTGGTGCGCGAGGCGCGCTTGACGCCGGAGAGTTTTATCCTCCCCTTGTTCGCCTGTCCGGGTGAAGGCGTGCGCCGCGAAGTGCCTTCGATGCCCGGCGTCTTTAACCTCTCTGTGGATGAGACTGTGAAAGAAGCGACCGCCGCCTACGAGATGGGAGTGCGCGGAGTCATCCTCTTCGGCCTGCCAGAGCGCAAGGATGAGATGGCGAGCGGCGCTTATGCCGAACGCGGTATCGTCCAGCAAGCCGTGCGCGCGCTTCGTCGTGCTATTCCGGAGATGGTCATCATCGCAGACACCTGCCTGTGCGAATACACTTCGCACGGACATTGCGGAGTGGTGCGTGAAGGCGAGGTCTTGAACGACGAAACGCTTGAACTGCTAGCGCGCACCGCCGTCAGCCAGGCGGAGGCCGGAGCGGACATCGTCGCGCCCTCTGCGATGATGGATGGACAGGTCGGCGCGATACGCGAAGCCTTAGACGACGCGGGCCTTGAGCACACGGCGATCCTCGCTTACGCCGTCAAATATGCTTCCGGCTTCTACGGGCCGTTCCGCGAGGCCGCCGACAGCACGCCCTCCTTCGGCGACCGTCGCGCTTACCAGATGGACGCGGCGAACGCGCGCGAAGCCTTGCGCGAAGCAGAGCTTGATTACACGGAAGGCGCGGACATGCTGATGGTCAAACCCGCGACCCCGTATCTGGACATCCTCAGACAGCTTCGCGACCGCTTCGATCTGCCTCTGGCCGCCTATCACGTCTCCGGCGAATACGCGATGATCAAGGCAGCGTCGCAGCGCGGCTGGATAGATGAAGAGCGCGTCATGATGGAGACATTGACGAGCATACGCCGCGCCGGAGCGGACATCATCATCACTTACTACGCACGCGAAGCCATCCGCGCGCTCGCCACAGCCTCCTCTCGTTAGAAGATCGTGGCCATGAATAACGTCAAAGCAGCGCCGCCGTTATCTAGACGAAAAAAGCTCCTCTTTTATTTCATCTCCTATGCGCTCATCGCCGTGGTGTTGTTCGCCTTCTGTGAAGTGATCGCTCGCCTGAAGGGCTTTCGACCCTACACTGTTAAGCAGGCTGAGATTGCGGTCGAGCCCGGAGGAAAGTTTTTCCGGGCACACCCGACTTTGGGCTATACGCACCTGCCCGGACAATACAAGATCACGCTCTCCGGCACTTACACTTTTAGAGCGACCAACCTCGAAAACACGCTGAGAGCGACGCATCCCTTGGAAACTTACAATGCGACGGACGCGCGGCAGCAGCTCTGGATTCTGGGCGATTCCATTACCTACGGCTGGTCTGTCAGCGACGAAGAGGCGTATCCGTGGATTTTGCACGAGCGACTTAAGGACTATGAAGTCGTTAACTTCGGCGTCTCGGGTTACGGCACTCTTCATTCGCTGATTCAGCTTCGCGATGCATTTCAGCGGGGTGTTAAGCCTCGCCTGGTGATGCTCGTTTATGCCTCATGGCACGACGTGAGGAACACGTTTATCAGGATTCGGCGAAAGATGCTTGCGCCTTCCGCCTACCTTGGCCCACTCAATCAGCCCTATGCGCGGTTGAACAAGGACGGGCACTTGGAAATTTTTATGGACACGGTCGAATACCGCGAGTTTCCCTTGATGCGTTACTCCGCGTTCGTCCACGCGCTTGAAGAGACTTATGATAATTACGAGGAGCGCCATGCGGGCAGCCATGAAGTGACCAAGGCCATCATCAAAGAGATGTTTGAGCTGTGCAGAGCGCACAACACGGAGCTTGTGCTGGCGACGCTGACCTCCGACCCGACGACCACAGACATGTCGGAATTCTTTCGCCGCGAAGGTGGCAAGACCGTCAGTATCTGGGTGGACATGAACAAAAAAGAGAACAACAACATGCCCTACGATTCGCATCCGAGCGCGCTCGCGCACAAACAATACGCCGAGATGCTGGAAACGTTTTTGCGCGCTCAAGGGTTAAAATAGACGGCCGTCAACTAAAGACTAAATTCCATGTCGACGATGATGACTGAGGAAACGGGAACAGCCCGGTTGAGTGTCCCTCAAGCGATGGCGAAGCTCTTAACGTTTCGGCTGACGCGCGAAGAGTTTCTTGAGTTCAATCACAGGCATCTGATCTTCGGTTTGTGCTGTACATGGCTGGTAGGAATGGGGCGTTGGTGGGATGATGCGCGCGCCAGTCTTTTACAACATCTGGGCTTAGGGTCGCTCGTTTACATATTTATACTGGCTTTGATCCTGTGGCTGGGGATATTTCTGCTCAAACCGAAGAGATGGTCTTACAGACATGTGCTGACATTCGTCTCGCTCACCTCTTTGCCCGCCGCCCTTTATGCCATCCCCGTGGAAAAGTTGTTCAGCTTTGAGCGCGCGCGTTTCATCAATCTCCTGTTCCTGATCGTCGTCGCCTCCTGGCGTGTGGCGCTGCTCATCTACTATCTGAAATGGCACGCCGAGTTAAAGCCGACGGCAATCTTGGTCTCGACGATGCTTCCGATCACGGGGATTATCGTCACGCTGACGATTCTGAATCTTGAAAGAGCGACATTCGTGTCGATGGGCGGATTTCGCGAAGAGCCAACCGTCAACGACAGTGCTTATAATCTGTTGACCGCTCTCACAGGTCTTTCCGTCCTTCTCTTTATCCCGCTTCTGATCTGTTACATGTTTCTTGTCGTGCAGGCGCAGATGTCCGTGGACGAATAGAGCGCGCGCACGATCAATCGCAGAGCATTCGAGCAGGCCGTAATCCGCAATGCGATTGTCACTCGATATTAGTTGACGTTCCAAAGAAAGCCACACGCGTTACCTGATCTGTACTTCAATCGGTCTCACCTCATGCTCGCTGTACCCTTCAGGGTAGTTCGAGATGTTGACGCCGTAGGGCTTGTCTGCGGCGGTCGTGACGGCAAAGCGTACGGAGAGGGATTGTCCGCGCGCGGCTTGCAGGCGCAGCGCGTATGTATCAACGCTCCATTCCTGCGTGATGGCTTGTTTCGGGTCTTCGACAGGGACGAGCCGCGAGCCGCAGTCCGTGCCGTTGATGAATAGTGTGACGCGCGTTTGAATATCAGAGGGGCGCGCATCCACGGGCAGCACCGGCTGAATGTGCGCGCGCACGACGATCTTTCCGACGCGCTTGTATTTTTCTCTGGCGGGCACAAGGTATTCGACGAAACCCATGCCTGCGCCCCAGATATAACCCTGGCCGCCGCCCAGTTTTTCAAAGCGAGCGCTCACGGCCATCTCCGGCTTGAAGCGATAAAAGATGTTGCCGTCCGCCTGCCAATCCATCTCCGGCACGGTCGCCGCATCACCCTTGGCGCGCGTAAAGGCGAATTGTCGAGGGATAAGGTGCTGGTCGGCTTCGAGCAGCCAGGCGGGCGAGCTCTCTCTTTCGAGCGCGATCATCAAATCCGCGCCGCGTCTGATCTCTCGTCGCACCTCTTCGTCGCGCGCAGTCGTGTAGGTCACGCCGTAACCGCGATGCGGATCGGGAGTCAGAATCCAGTACATCGCGCCGCCAACGCCTGAGCGCGCCGCACTCTCGAAAAAGGCTTGAAACCACTGGGCCGCACTGAAACCCTGATAGCCGTCCGGGCCGACGTTGAACTCACCCAACATCAAAGGTTTCTTTAAAGAGAATGAAGCGGCGGCGCGATTGGCTATGAACTCGCCGAGCGCCTTGGGTGAATCGACAAAGCTATCGTGATCGTCGCGCGGATAGTTATGCACGTCGCAGTAATCTATGGTCGCGATCTTGTGTTCTTCGAGCCACTCGCGCCGCTCCGCTGCGGTGCGATAGCCCCAAGTGCCGGGCGTGACCAAATGGTCAGGGTCTAGCGATTTAATGTAGGCGCTCATCTCCGCGACCCACGCGCGGCGCTCTGCCCAGCGCCCCGTCAGGGCCTGCGCCTCGTTCATCAACTCGTAGCCCATAATCATAGGATCGTCGCGGTACATCGTGCCCGTGACGGTGTTGCGCCGCGTGACGATTCTCTCTATGTGCTGGCGATAGAGACGGCGCGTCGTCTCGTTCGTGTAGAAGAGCATGGCGCGCTCGACGTTGATGCCGTAAGGCTTCGCGTCGTCCGCTGCATCATCTATCCCTGCCCACTTGAGATACTGAGAGACGCCGCCCGTGTCGCGCCACCAGTTGACGAGCGTGAGCTGGACACGAATATTATTGCGCGCCGCTTCGGCGATCACGCGGTCTAGCTGAACAAAAGCCTCCTCGTTCCACTGGTCGGGCGCAAAGCGAAACGGATGATTGCGCGGCCAGTCTGCACGGTCGCCGCCCACGGATTTGACTGTCGAATCAGGGCCGCCCTCGCCGTGTGCCCACACGCGCACCACACGCAAGCCCTGTCGCGCGGCTTCGGCAAAAGTCTCCGGCATGCGCGCGCGATCTTCGTCCCTGTACATCACGGCGAGGTTCGCGCCGGCGAAACGAAAGGGCTTTCCGTTAAGAGTAAAGGTTGCGCCGCGCGTGCCTATAAAGCCGGGGCGTGTGGCGCGTTCACGCTCCGTCGGCTTTAAGACAAAGAAAAACGCCGCCCCCACAAAGATCAAGAGCGCGGCGTAAAGAATCTGCTTCGTACCCATTACCAGAAAGTTCAAAGAAAGAGAGATGATGTGTGGCGGTCTCAGGCTAGCGCGGGTCTGTCAGTCTGACGAAGCCTATGATAGCGCAGACGGAGGCGAGAACGACGAACAGATTAAAGAAAGCGCCGACGCCCAGCACAAGGTCGGAATCATTCTGAATCGCGCCGATGGCCAGCACCAGAAACTGCAAGTGGTAAATAATCAGGCAGACGGAAGCGAGCGCAAACCAGCGCGTCGATGGGCCAAAGGCGCGCGCCCGAGCAAACCCTAAGACAGCGGCGATGATCCAGCCAACGATGCCTGCCACCAGCAGCAAAACGATGACCAGCTCGAAATACGCAGGCTTCGTGTAGGTCTGAGCGAGCACTGCGGGGATTACAGTGAGCATCAAAAAGTATCTCTCCTCAAAAAAAGTTTCTTCTCAACAGGGAAGAACTTGACATCTCAAAAACAGACCAAAGCGCCGTCTGCGCCCGCACAAGCGCTGTTTGCGGGCGATTGATGGAAGCGCAAACGGCGTTCTTCAGTTTTCTCCGGAACCCAGCAGACAAGAGTGCGACCACTGGCCGTGCCTTATCCAGAAAGACGGCGACGCCAGACGGGCCACACCCATCGCCGTACGTCAAAGCACACTCCTTCCGAGAGAGAGCGAGCGCGCCGTGACATACGGCTTTTACTGAGTGATGTGTATCTCCTCTTCCTTGTTGACGCGGCGCACGAAAAAGATTAGCGCGCAGATAAACGCCACGACTGTCGCCCCGATGGCTCGCCACAAGTGCGTGTGCCCACCCTGTAAGTCCGAGAAGGTCGCAAACTTGTAGTACTCCCAGATCGCGAAGGCAGTTGCAGCGAGTCCAACGACCCATGTCAGAATATCTATCAGGCTCTTCATGATGAACCTCCGGCGTTCGCGTTCGAGATTTAGCTATGTTGGCAAAAGGGAAAAACCACTAACGACACTGCTCAAAGTTCACAAGAGAACCGCCTGTCCGCAAACAGATACTACTCCCACAAGACGGTCTATTTTTAACTGCATGCATGTTAACGCTACATTACGGGTGAAAGCAACCCCCTACATGCGGGCTGTAGAGAGCGCTGCTCTTTAAAGCGGCGGATGAAAAACTTCTTTGTGATGATCGGCCCGGACTTTAAGCCCTCGCTTTGCGAGAGGGCCGAGGCCACGCTTAACTTGTGAGAGTTTGCCCGAGAGACACACTAGCCTGTATGCAGCCGCACGGCGTCGCTCTGGCGCGGGAGCGTTTGAATCCCCTGCTCGCGCAGCCTCGCCAGCACGTTTTCACTGCGCACCGACGGGTCTATCTCAAACACATACGCGCGCCCGTCCCAATCCCTTATCTCCAGCACATCAAATCTCTGGCCGTCCAGATTGACGGCACGCACACCGCAGCTCTGCACCTTTTTATAAGAGATAAATTCCGGCCCGGTCGCTATCACCCTGACGATGCTTTTTTCGCGTATCTGGATTTCGACGGGCGCGACGGAGTTGAGCCAGCCCAGGAAGCAGAAGACCAGACTTAGCCCTAAGCCAATCGCGACGGGCAGCGGCGAGATGATTCCGCCGTCCTGTTTAATCAGCCGCACCACAGTCCACAGGATAATTATAAACAGCACGGATTTTGTCGCGACGGGAAAATAGTAGTAGCGCAGCCAGTGAGACCAGGACAGATGCCGCCGGACGTAGTTCCACTCAAAGCGCGGCTCTCTCCACTTCAGCAAGACCCTGTTTCTAAATCGGCTCATGCATTATGCGGCGCGTGATCGATCATGTTTCACAGCGCGCTTTCTCTTCGTCTCAAAGAATGATTCGCTTGTCGCCCGCGCGGCGAGTGATGCGCTCGCGGTCGAAGTATTCAAGGAGCGGGATGGCATACTTGCGCGAAACGCCAGCCATCTCTTTGAACGCGGCGACATCTATCAGACGCTCCGGCTCATGTCGCGCTCCGTACTCCTTGAGCTTAGTTTTAAGTTGATCGAGCGCGTCGCGATGGAAAAAGAGATCATTCTGCACGCGCACCAGCCGTCCCGCTTCGATCAGCAATTGCAGAATCTTGCGCCCGTGCTCTTTATTGACCGCTCCCGTCGTGCCGATCTTCAAGAGAGCTTCATCAAAGGTCGGCGGCTCAAACGCCGCGCGACTGTAAAGCTGTTCCAGCCTATCGCGCAGCGCAGCGTCTTCCGCAGAAAGAGAGAGACTATGCGAAGCGGCGCGCACAACCTCCTTCTCGGAGACAATCGCGCCAGCCTTTTCCAGCTCCGTGATGACTGCGCGGAAGATTTCAGGCGGGGCGTGCGTAAAGTGGCGCTCGCGCAGTGTCTCGCGCATCAGCCCGCGCGCCAGCGGCTCTTTCTTGTGAAATGCTTCGACCTCCGCGAGCGCCAGTTGGCCCAAGTTGTCAAAGCCCGCGCGCGAGAAAAGAACGCCCTCCGCCTCGACCACCGCGCCGCGACTGATAGCCAAAGCGGCGGCGCGCTCCAACACATCATCACGCCAGCCCGTGCGCGCCGCCAGCTCCGCGCGACGCATCCCCTTCTCTACGCTGGTTTCGACAAAGTAAGCGACTCTCTCCCCCTCGTCCGCCTCGGAGAGCGCCGCGAGCCGCGCATGCATGAGTCCAGCCTCGCGCCCGCGATGCTTGACGGCTGATGAATCCAGCACGCGACCGCCCCCAACCGTGCGCGAAGGCGAGTAAGAACGAATGATAAAGCGCTCGCCGGGCAGCGCGACTATCGGAGATTCCAGTCGCAACTGCGCAAAGCCGCTCTCGCCGGGCGCGATCTCGCCCACCAAGGAGAGCACACGCACGCGCCCCAGGACTTCCGCCGCGCCCAGGTGAACACGCACACGCGAGCGCGAGCGCAAGGGTCTCGGCGCGTTTTTCAAAACGTCCAGTTGTACGTCCATCATCTGTGTGGGGCGTAATCTGTCTGTCGGCGCAAGCACCATCCCGCGCTCGATCAGGCTGGCTTCGACGCCCCCCAGATTGACTGCCGTACGCTGACCTGCACTGGCACGCTCGACCGCCTTGCCGTGTACCTGCACGCCGCGCACGCGCACGCGTGAGCGCACGGGCAGCAGCTCCATCTCGTCGCCTTCGCGTATTTCACCGGCGACGAGCGTGCCCGTCACGACCGCGCCGAAGCCGCGCATCGTAAAGGAGCGGTCGATGGGCAGACGCGCGACCATCTCAGTGGAGCGCGCGGGCACGCCACGCGCCAGTGCGCCGAGCGCAGTCTTTAACTCTTCGACGCCAGCGCCCGTGCGCGAGCTGACGGCAACGACCGGCGCTCCTTCAAGAAATGAGCCCGCGACCAGCTCTTCCGCTTCGGCGCGCACAAGGGCCAGCAACTCTTCGTCGACCATGTCGGTCTTGGTGATAATGATGAGGCCGGATTTGGTTTCGAGCAGTCTGCAAATGTCGAAGTGCTCGCGCGTCTGCGGCATCACGCCCTCGTCGGCGGCGATCACGAGCGCGACCAGATCAATGCCGTGCGCGCCCGCCAGCATATTTTTGACGAAGCGCTCGTGCCCCGGCACGTCTACGAAACCGAGCGTGCAGTCGCCAAGGTTAAGCTCGGCAAAGCCCAGATCAATGGTAATGCCGCGCCGCTTCTCTTCCGGCAAACGATCCGCATCCACGCCCGTCAGGGCGCGCACCAGCGAAGTCTTTCCGTGATCTATATGTCCGGCCGTGCCGACGATGATCGAGCGCATAAAAAAGCAGTGACGAGTGATAAGTGACGAGTGACGAGCAAGAAGACGAGTAAAAGCATAAGTCCTTAGGCTTGTCACTCGCCACTCGTCACTATGTTACTTGACTATATCAAAGTCGATCCACTGCGTCGCCGTGCGGTACTTATCTTCGGCGAGCATGTCCGTGACGACGACCTGTAGCACATATTCGCCGGGCGTCATGTCCGTGCCGAGCCGTAAAGCGCCGCCGGTGATAAGCCGCTTGAGGTCTGTCTGATTGGTCGTGTCCAGAGGCTTCGGATTGCCAGTGTAAAACGGCTGGCCGTCGCGAAACAGACGCACCTGCGTGTGTAACTGTGTGCGGCGCGGCGCGGCCTTGTCCACCTTCGCGTTAAAGACGACGTAGTCGTATTGCAGCACCATTCCGTTTTTGAACCTGCGCACGGACGGCGTGGCCTGCGGGTCTGTTCGCTCAGACGAATCAGTTCCCTCCTGCTGCGCCTCCGGCATCTGTGGCGGCGGCGCGGAGAGAGCGGAGTCTGTGCCAGTCGCTGCTGCGCTTGTTGACGGTTTGCCTGCGGCAGTATTCGAGGCCGCTGACGGGTCGCTACCACTGATGACGATGCCGGAGAGCGCCAGACGATTCAGATTCATCTCCGGGACTTCGATAAACTGGCTGGCAGAGCCGACGCGCTCCGAAGAGGAGTCGCGCAGCGCCGCGCGAAGCTGGTAAGCGCCGCCTTTTTTGATCGGCAGATTAAGCGTATAGGTGAAACCCGTTTGCAGGGCACGCTCGTAAGTCTTGCCGCGCACGCGCACGGTGTAAGTATTGGTGAGCTGATCGACGACCGTTCCGTTGTCGCCGAAGGTGATGACGAGTACGTCAAGCACTGCTTTCATCCAGCCGTCCGTGTCTTTCGTAAATGTAATGTCGCGCCCTTCGATGTGCAGCAGAGAGCGTATAAAAGAGCCCGTCTGCGGATCGTTGCCAAACAGCGAGGTCAGGCGCAATCTGATACCGTTGGAATTGAAGGGCGAAGTCAGCGCCGCATTCAACTGTGCCACGCGCGTGCGCGGGACGGCGCGTGCCACTTCATTGACGACCCCGTAAAATCCGTTGCGCGAACGCACACGCAAGTCCGGTCTTTTAACCTTGATCTTGATGTCGTGAAAGCGACGGCTGCCCGTCTTCGGATCAAAGGTTGATTCCTCAGGTCGATAGCCGATCAGATAATATCCTTTCTGATCGTCAAGCACTTGACGCATACCTGCGCTTAGATCATTCGTGTTTCTTATGGAGAAGCCGCCGGTCTCTCTGGCGAGGAGATTGGGCCCATCCTGCGACGCAATGTAGTCACTGCTACGCTTGGACAGAGCGCCCTGTATCTGATCGGGTCGCATACCCGACAGATTGTCTTCGGCGGTAAAGCCAAGCGTCGGCAATCCGCGCGGGTCCATCGTGTAGATCACGACGGATGCACGATTAGCCAGATCAATCAAGCGGCGCATCGCTTCGAGCACACGGTCGCTGCTGACCGTCCCGGCGCTGCTGCCTCCGCCTGAGGTCAACGAATCCGGCGTGTTAAAGATAGTGAAGCCGTCCGTCACTAGCAGGACTGATTTGCGACCGGGCAGGTCTTTGAGTCCCTGTATGATGTAGTTGAGCGCTCCCAATGTGCCGACAGTAAAAAGCTCTGAGCGAAACTGATCCGTGTCGTTACTCAGATCGCGCGCCGTTCGACCCGTCTGCTCAGACTCTGAGTCCTGATTCGGATCATCAAGCTCTCTGCCGAGCGGTGGGAAGGCGCTGATGCTGGCACGCCCCTGTGGATTCCAGCGCACGCGCTCGATGGCCGAATAGAGTTGTCGTTTATCCGAAGTGAACTGCTGCAATGCGCCCATGCCGCCGCCCGTGCGTATGATTGCTACCAAGTCGCTCGGCTGCATCTGCTCGTCTACAAACTTCTTGAGCGTGCGGCGCACATAATGTGCGCTCTCGAAAGACAGGCCCAGATCGTCTACGACGAGCGCGATGGTGCGGCGCACCTGTTCCGGACGAAGGCGTGTGGGAGGAACAGGCGGCGCATTTTTGTCACGCGGCGCTGCCGCAGTAGTCGTGCTGGTAGCCTTCGCTCTGGTTTCCATCGAGACATAAGAAAAGTTTGTGATCTTCTGCGGGCGACCGTCCTCGTAAATCTCAAAATCTTCCTGGCGAAGGTCTGTCACGTGGTTGCCCTTCTGATCTGTAATCACCGCATCGACCTGCACAAGATTGGAAGTGATCCGCACGACCTCATCATCTTCGGCGGTCGTGCTCTGCGTTTGTGTTGGTTGCTGCTGCGCGGTGATTGACGGCGCGGGTAAAGGTGCGGTCGTGGTCTGCGCCAGGACGGGCGCTAAAAGTGAAACTATCAGGATGATGATGAAGAGCGAGGTTGATTTCTTCATTGATGGTCTCCTCCCAAAGACAGGAAGCGATGAACACAGGGGGCGCGCGCAAGTGTCTTACTTTAACAAACTCCGGGTCGCTGGCTTTTCCTCAACTAATATGAGAAGCTGCCCTCAAAACCGAACAAAATCCGAGGGAGAGAATAATGCCAGAGCAAGCTAAAAAAGGCGACACGGCGCAGGTTCATTATACCGGAAGGCTCGAAGACGGTCAGGTCTTTGACACTTCCGAGGGCGGAGAGCCTCTGGAGTTCGAGGTCGGCGCGGGCAATGTCATCGCGGGCTTTGACGAAGGCGTGCGCGGCATGACGACGGGCGACAAAAAGAGAATCGAGATCGAAGCCGACGACGCCTACGGCCAGCGCATCGAAGCACTCGTGCAGCAGATCGCGCGCGAGGGTCTCAATCTGGGCAAAGAGCCGGAGGTCGGCATGCAGCTCGGCCTGCAATTGCCGGACGGCAACGAGATACCCGTCACGATCACGGAAGTGACGGAGGATTCCATCACGCTCGACGCGAATCACCCACTGGCCGGGCGCAAGCTGATCTTCGACATCGAACTCGTGAATCTGAAGCAGGGAGAAAAAGAGTAAGCGAGCGCACACGCGTTAAAGAGAGACCATAACGCGCAGGCTCTCTTTTTCTATGCAGTCGGCGCTCGCTTTTTTAATCAACATCGTCTCGTTGGTCGTCGTCTTCCGGCGCGACGCCGAAGTAACGCATCCATCCATCAACCTCTTCTGCGGCCACGCCCGTCGGTGCTTCACCCTCCTTCGCACGTGTGTCCGTCAACGTCAGTTCATCCTCTATGCGCCGTCTAAACTCGCCTGAGCGCAACACGCGCGCGCCCAATCGTCGCACGTAATCGGCCAGAGCGCGGTCGGAAGTAACGACCGTGAGCGTGCGACGCTCGCGCGCTTTCTCGACCATCTGTTTGATTCGCTCGTCGGCGTTCGACCCGCGCTCGGCATAAAAGACGCGCACTCCACGAAAGCTCGAACCGTCCGGGAAATGCTCTTCGGGCGCGCCGTCGAAGACCACCGACACACGCCCGCCCTTCGCTTGAGCAAAGCGCGCGACCGCATCGAGCAGAGCGCGGCGCGCGCCCGGCTTGTCCCTGTGCCAGCCGACGCGCTGCGCCATCACATTATTGCCGTCCACCAGATATGGCATCGAACAAATTTACACCGCGCTTGAAAATCAGTTAAGGCTCGGGCAAGTCATTAGACCTCATTCAGACCACTCACCATCGAATCATATTCGAAAGCGCTCAAGCGTTTGACCCGTCCGAAGAGTCATCGCAGTCACGGTTCAGAAAGCGGGATTTTATCCGCACAAATGGATGAGCGCTATTCATCAAGGCCATGAAAACAATGAGCTTGTCTCACGCAGAACTTGGACTATGATGACCCTGTCTGATACTTGATGCAAAGACGCCGTAAGTTTTGTGCGCGAGCCTTGCCTGACGAAACGGCGCGCTTCATCAAAGCCGAGCCTACTTGCTCTGAAGGTTACAACAGATATGCTGCTAAGAGATATAAGATACGCGCTGCGCATGCTCTGGAAGCGCCCTGGCTTTACGGTGGTGGCCGTGATTACGTTGGCTCTTGGCATCGGCGCGAACACGGCGATCTTCTCCGTCATCAACGCTGTGCTGCTCGCCCCGCTCCCCTACGAAGAGCCGGAAAGACTGGTCGGAGTCTGGGAGCGACAGGTCATCTCTAACGAGAATCAGCAACCCGTCGCGCTGCCCAATCTGGATGACTGGAAAGAGCAGAACCAGGTCTTTGAGGAACTGGCGATCACGCGGGGAGTAACGTTCAATCTCACTCAGGGGGGAGAGACAGAGCGCATCACTGGCGCGCGCGTCTCCAATAATCTTTACTCACTGCTGCGGGTCAAGCCTGTCCTCGGACGCGCCTTTACGGAAGCCGAAGGCCAGCCGGGAGCAGAAGCTGTGGCGATGATCAGTTACGGTCTGTGGCAGAGACGTTATGCTGCCGACCCGCAACTGGTCGGACGTTCCCTACAGCTAGATGGTCTTCCCTGCACGGTGGTCGGCGTCCTGCCGCGCGGGCTCAGTTATCCGACCCCTGACACTGAGCTGGTGATACCGTTTATTCCGCAAAAGCGCGAGAGCCAGCGCGCCAACCATTTCGTCCGTGTGATCGGACGCCTGAGGCCCAATGTCTCGCTCTCCGAAGCGCGCGCAGAGATGGATACCATCGCGGCGCGACTGGAACAGCAGTACCCGGACACCAACACAGGCTGGCGTGTGAATCTGTTGCCGCTTCAGGAACAACTTGTGGGAAACATTCGACCGGCGTTGCTGGTTCTGCTTGGCGCTGTCGGGTGCGTGTTGTTGATCGCGTGCGCCAACGTCGCCAACCTTTTATTGTCCAGAGCCGTCGGGCGGCAGATGGAGCTGGCCGTGCGAACAGCGCTCGGCGCAAGTCGCTGGCAGTTGATTCGACAACTTCTGACTGAAAGCATCCTGCTCAGTTTGTGCGGCGGGCTCTTCGGTCTTCTTCTGGCAGTGTGGGCTGTGCCCGTCCTGACAAGACTCAGCGCGGGCAGCATTCCGCGCGTTGAAGAGATCCGCCTAAACTTCAGCGTGCTCTCCTTCACACTTCTGATCTCGCTTTTGACTGGCATCATCTTCGGCCTCATCCCTGCCTGGCAATCTTCCAGCAAGAAGCTGACGGCTTCGCTCAGAGAAGGAAGAAGGGGCTCGACCGGCGGGTTGCTGCACAAGCGAGTGCTCGGCCTGTTGGTCATCACGGAAGTCGCGTTGGCGCTTGTGCTGCTGGTCTGTGCGGGCTTGATGATTCGCAGCTTTGCTTCTGTTCGACAGGTCTCGCCCGGCTTTGATCCGCGCGGCGTGTTGACCGCAGGTATCGGTCTCTCTCCGATCAAGTACGCTGAGCTGCAACAGCAGGCGGCCTTTTATCAAACCCTGCTTGCAAAGCTGGAAGCTCTGCCCGGCGTAGTGTCCGTCGCGGGCGTCTCAAGGCTTCCGGTCGTAGCCGTCGTCGCCTCTTCCAACTTCACTATCAAGGGAAGGCCAGTCCAAACGGGTCACGAGCCCAACGCCAATTATCGCGTCATCAGTCCACGCTACTTTCAAACGATGGGGATTCCCTTTGTGCAGGGGCGCGATTTTAATGTGCGCGATACGAAAGACACGCCGGATGCAGTGATTATTAACAAAGTGCTGGCCGAACGTTTCTGGCCGGGTCAAAACCCGCTCGGCCAGCACCTACAGCTCTCTGCGGAGACGACACGCTGGCGTGAAGTGGTCGGCGTCGTCGGCAATGAAAAACTGTCCGGCCTGGACAACGAGATAGGCCCGGCCATCTACGTGCCGCTCACGCAGAACACATTTCCCAACGCCATGCGTAATCTTTTCCTGGTCGTGCGCGCACAGGGCGAGCCCACTGCTCTTGCCCCGGCGATTCAAAAAGAGCTGCGCTCGATGGATCAGGAGCAGGCGCTCTTTCAGGTGCGCCCGCTTGAAGAAGTCATCTCAAACTCGCTCTCGCAGCGTCGCTTTAATAGCCTGCTGCTGGTCATCTTCGGTGCGCTCGCAGGGTTGATGGCGGCGGTCGGCATCTACGGCGTGATCGCCTATTCCGTCACGCAGCGCACGAACGAGATCGGCATTCGCCTAGCGCTCGGCGCACAGCCCGGCGATGTCCTGAAGATGATCTTGGCCCAGGGTATAAAGCTCACGCTCGCAGGCGTCGCCATCGGACTCATCGCGGCCTTCGCCCTGACACGCATCCTCTCAAGCCTGCTTTACGGAGTGAGCGCCACAGACCCCTTGACCTTCCTGGGCGTTCCGCTCCTTCTGATTGCGGTCGCCGCGCTCGCCAGTTATCTGCCCGCGCGCCGTGCGACCAAAGTCGATCCCTGCGTGGCGCTTCGTTACGACTAAGCCGACAATCACAGTCTTCGTAGGCAGCGTTGTAACATTTCGGTCGAAAAATTTACCTTTGCCGGACTTAGCTGAGGCCGTTCTTTACTCTTCGGCTGTCCGCACCGATATGGAACACAGCCATGCTAAAGCGCTTCTTCGCCAGCGCTCTGTTCCTCGCCTTCACCTGCTGCGTGCGGGCACAAGGGACTGTCTAATCTTCATAGAAAGCTTTCTGTACGTAGTTTTACTTGGGGACAACTTGCTCCACACCGAGCGAAGTAAGGTATTGTTCTGTTAGTTTTCGAAGTTCAGGATCGTTGGTTAGCTGAAGCACTTTATTGAAGTTGGAGATAGCACTATCGCGATCTTGTTTTAGCAGGTAAGCCAAACCAAGTCCATAATAGGCGCGTGCGTGATCGGGCTTAATTTTTATGACTTCGTCTAAATCTTTTATCGCGTCATCATAGTCACCCTTTCTGAGATAAAGAACTGCGCGCTCAAGATATGCCGAGACAAATTTGGGATTAAACTTGATTGCTAAGGTGTAGTTATCTATGGCGATTCCCGGCGCGCCTTTTTTGCCGTAAATTAGACCGCGAAAATAATATGCCCCTGCGGCTTGAGGTATCAGTTTGAGAGCCGCATCATAAGTGGATAGCGCCTTGTCAAGGTCGCCTTTACTATAATAAGCAGAGGCGAGAGAGAAATAGACAGACCCTTTCTTCGGATTAATCCTGATGGCTTTATTATAATTTTCAATCGCGTTGTCAAACTCTTCCTTCGTCAGGTAATAATCGCCGAGCTTTTCATAAGCTTCCACATTATTCGGTTCAACCTCTATGGCTTTTGAATAATTCTTGAGAGCCTCCGGCGAGTCTCCGTTCTTCTCGTAGGCTTTCCCTAGATCAATATATATTTGAGCCTCCTTCAATCCGAGTTCGATGGCTTTTTTGTAGTCATCTATGGCACGTCCCCATTCACGTTTCGCATCATAGGCGTTCCCGCGAAAGTGATATACAGTCGTGCTATCAGGCACCAATTTGATGGCCCTGTCATAATCTTCAATCGCCTTGTCGGGATTGCCCCTAAATAAATGAGCCGAGCCACGAAAGAAATAGCCGTACCCATTCTGGGGGTTAAGCGTCAGGGCTTTATCATAATCGTCAATTGCCAGACCAAACTCTCCCTTATGTCGGTAAAAATGGCCGCGTTCTTCATAACCTACGGCCGGTTCGATCTCTATAGCTTTTGCATAACTGTTGAGGGCTGCGTTCGCGTCTCCGCTTTCCCTGTAAGACTTCGCCAGGTCAATGTAAACCTGAGCATCTTTTAATCCAAGTTCGATGGCTTTTTTGTAGTTGGTTATCGCTTGCTGATAATCTTTCGTTTCGTAGTAAACGTCTCCGAGAAGCCAGTAACCTAGAGGGCTGGTAGGAACCAACTCGATTGCTTTTCTCAAATCTTTACTGGCTGGCTCGTAAAGATTTTTCTCGGAGTAAGCGAATGCACGGCCTAAAAGAAAGAACTGACTGATAAAAGGGGGCAGGTCTAACTTAAGGAGCTCGTCCAGGCTTGACAACATGCCATCCAGATCGCGCTTCAAACTAGACCACACTGTGCGGTAAAAAAAGATTCTCTTATCCGTTGGATCGGCCTGAGCGAGTTTGATGGCGGTTTCAATACTGGCGATGGCGCTTTCGCGATCACCCTTTTGCTGAAACACATTGGCGCGATCCGAGTAGGCTTGTGCGTTGTTGGGTTCCAGTTCAATCGCTCTGGCGCAGTCTTTCAGCGCGAGCTCAAACTCTTTCCGCAGCGAATGGACAGAGCATCGAAATGTATAGGCTCCGGCATTTTCCGGCTCAAGCTCGATAACTTTGTCCAGATCGTTGAGAACCTGAGCGGGCACTTTGCCGAAGACCAACAGTGCCTGTAAGGTAGACGAAATGGCGCGAAATTGATAAGCGGCAGCAGGAGTTACCACTTGCTCCTCGGCTTTGAATCGCGAGATAGCGCTGGTGAACAGGTCAACAGCGCCCGCAAAATCTCCTTCCCGCATACGAATCACACCTAGCGTAAAGAAAGTCAGATAGGTCATTTCTTTACTGAGGCGGATTTGAAAGCTTAACAACTCGGCCAGATGCAACTGGAAAGGAAACTTCTCCTGATAAAGGAGGAAGCCCAGAGAGTTGTCCAGAACCTGAAAGTGAACACTGGCAAAAACCTGATCCTGCCTGACCGTGTACCAACCCCAGATAACTATACTGGCCTTATATTCTTTCCCCTTTTGGCTGGCCCAATTTCTGCCTTGCTTCGCCGTGATGGTTTCGTTTAAGGGGATGATCTCAACTTCAGGATACTCGCGCGTCGCATCATCAAGCTCACCTTTGATTATGTTAGTAACGTTTTCGTCCTTGTTTTCAGGTCCTTGAAAGTCCGCGAGGAGTATCCTTATTTTGTAGTCGTCGCTCTCGCCCGGCGCTCTGGTATTCTTAGGCCATCTTTGTCTTAAATCTTCAAGCGCCCGAATCGTTGCGCGGCCAGCTCCAATCTTACGTAATTCCTCGATGAAGAAGTCTGTTGGCTGAAAAGTTGTCCCTCTCAGACTAATTCTCTTGGCGATGAGCCGATCTTTTGAGTTAGCATCTTTCTCAGAATTTGTTGCAATGCGGATAAATGCTTCAAGCTCCTCAAGGGTTAACGGCTGTTGTTGAGATTGTTGTGCGCCGGTTGTCGGGATGGCTTGGGACAGCGCATAGCTCTGTGGGCAGAAGAGAATCGCGAGAAGGATGAGGATAAAAAGCTGGCGTTTCATACCTTGACAGTCACCGGGTTTGTCAGGAAGGCATAATAATCCGATTAGCTTTCATTGCTTTGGCACGTTCGAAAATTTGTTGATCAGCGCTATAAGATCGAGTGCATCTCGATTACCGGGCTCCAATCTCAGGGCCTGATTACATTTGTCGCGGGCAGCAGGAATTTGATCGTTTTCAAATAGCACCCGTGCTTGCTTTATATAAATTGCAGCCGACTCTTATTTCGGTAAATTTCTTGATTGTTCTGGCTCTCTAGCAGATGCGGGCGGCGGCGTTGGGGATGATTTCGCAGTCGCAACGGGTTGTGCCGGGCTTGATGCAGGAATATTAGTGTTCGACAGCGCGGGTACGGAGATTTTCTGATCGTCCGTAGATGATTGAGAGGTAGTTATTGGAGAAGCGGATTGGCTGGATTTCTCCTCCAATAGATTTACGGAAGCACTATCGTCAGCCTGCTGTTTATTACTCCTGATGGCGGTATGGGCAACAAAATAAGCGAAGAAGCATACAGCCAAGCCAAAAGTGATGCGTTGCGTCCAGTCGAATTTCATCGAGTTAACAAAAAATACCGCGATAAAGGCGGCAGCACAGACAGGTAGAACATACCGTTCTATAAAGAGTTGCACAAACCTATTATGTCACAGTAATAGTCACTTGGAAAAAGACTTTATGCGAATAATCACAGAACATTACCTCAAATCATTGACTGTCCATAATCGCAGTATTCGACGATGGGGCAGCGCTCGCACAAGGGCTCGCGCGGGCGGCACAGTGCGCGACCGTGACGAATCAGGTTAACGTGGAAGGAATAGAATTTTCCTTCGGGCACGAGGCGGTTCATCAGCTCGTGCGCGCGCAGGTCTGTGCTTTTCTGTGGAATCAAGCCGACGCGACGCAGGATGCGAAAGATGTGTGTGTCTAGAGGGAAGACCTCTTTGCGACAGGCGAAGAGGAGCGTGCAGGCGACAGTCTTTGGGCCAATGCCGCGAAACTCCGAGAGATACGTGGTCGCCTCTTCGGCGGAAAGCTCATGCAGAAAAGATAGATCGAGCGTGCCGTGCTCATGCTTTATCTGGCGAAGAATACTCTTGATGACGGCGGCCTTCTGGTTCGCTAAGCCGCCGGAGCGGATCACGTCGGCGATTGTTGATTCGCGCGCGCGAAGGGCCTGCTCCCAGGTGGGGAAACGCTTTTTGAGAGCCGCGAAGGTGCGATGGCTGTTGGTGTCGCTCGTCGCCTGTGAGAGGACTATTTTGACGAGCATGTCTAAGGGATCGGACGCGCGACGGTTCTCGGGCACGCCGTAGGCGCGTTCCAGATTCTGTATGATGTAGTGAAGGGGCTTCTCAGAAGAAGCAGCCTCAGCTTCGCTTTCAAGTGTGGCCGCCTTACGCGGCGAGGACGCGCTCATAAAATTGTATGTATTGCGGAATGACAAGGTCTGTGCTGTAGCGCGAGATGGCGGACTCTCTGGCGCGGCGTCCCATCTCCGTTCTTAAATCTTTATCCGAGAGAAGGCGCACCGCGTCTCGTCCCATCTTTTCGACATCGCCGACGGCGCTTAAAAATCCTGTCTCATTATCGTTGATGACTTCCGGAATACCGCCGACGCGCGAGGCTATGACGGGCACTTCGCAGGCCATCGCTTCCAGCGCCGCAAGCCCGAAGGACTCCTGCTCCGAAGGTAACAATAGCACGTCCGCCGCAGAGAGATAGTCAACGATATTGGGCTGCTTGCCGACGAAGACGCACTGCTCGTAAACCTTGAGGCATCGCGCGCGATGCTCCGCGTTGGTGCGTTCGCTGCCGTCGCCGACCATCACCAATCTTGTCCGCACGCCTGCTTTGAGGACGCGCGCCAGTATCTCCACGCAATCGACGGGTCGCTTGACGGGACGAAAATTAGAGACGTGTACGAGCAGCGGCAAGCCGTCCGGAGAAAGCTCAGCGCGAAGGTCAGGCACGGCGTGTCGCTGGTAATCCGAGGCGCAGATAAAGTTCGGGATGACGGCGATGTTATCGAACTGAAAAGTCTCTGCCGTCGCCTGTTTCAAATAATGAGAGATGGCCGTCACGCCGTCCGATTGCACTATGCCGTAGCGCGTGATCGGCAAGTATGAGCGATCAGCGCCGACCAGCGTGATGTCCGTTCCGTGTAAAGTTGTAATCACAGGCAGACGACGATGCGGTTGCAAAGATTCGCGCGCCAGGATAGCGCTGATCGAATGCGGGATGGCGTAGTGAACGTGCAGCAGGTCCAGGTTTTCCGTCTCGGCGACGGTCGCCATCTTGGTCGCAAGCGCGAGCGTGTACGGTTGATGCTCGAAGAGCGGATAGGACATCATCTCGACTTCGTGAAAGCGCACGCGCTCGTTTAGCTCAGTCAGGCGGGTCGGCAAGGCAGAGGCGATGAAATGAACAGTGTGGCCGCGCGACGCCAGCTCCTTACCCAGCTCGGAGCCGACGATGCCACTGCCGCCATAAGTCGGATAGACAGTAATCCCTATGTTCATAAAAAAAAGTAGTCAGTCATCAGTAGTCAGTTTTCAGTAAAAGCCAGAAGCTGATTACTGACTACTGATGACTGATTACTTCTTTTGATTGTAACAGTGGGTAGTGGAAGGGTAAAAGAGTTGGAAGGGCTTCGGACCGGGGCTTAAATAGCAAGAAAGCAGGCGACCCTCGCAATCGCCTGCTTCTTGCCTCAACTTGTCTCACCTGTAAAGGGGGGTCAAGCGAGGGACAGAGTATAGTCCTAGTTTCTCTTTTTGGCAATAGTTCTTTTAAAGAAATGGGCATCCGATTTTTCGTATCGTCGCAGAGACGGGCGAGGGTCTCTAAGCGCCGTATTTCGCTGATTTTATGGACTCGCGGCGCAATGCATTAAGGTGCGAAAAGGGTTATAATGAGTGTTGTTAAAGTAAAATTTTTTACAGACAGGTCAGGCAGTGTTCAGCCGCGCGGCCCGGCCCGGACAAACGGAGAGAAGCCAGAGATGCCAAAGATTAGCGATATTGAAGAGACCCCAAATCCCAATGCAGTAAAGTTTATCCTCAAAGAACCGATCAGTAATGGTACGACACACTCTTTTCCTTCCGCTGAATCGGCGGAAAATGATCCGTTAGCCAAGGCGCTGTTCGACGTGGGCCATGTCGTCTCTGTCTTTTATATGGATCGCATGATTACGGTCGAAAAGGATGAAGAGGGCGATTGGGATGAGCTGTTGCCGACGCTCGCCGTGCCGATTCGCGCCGCAGAGTCCACGACGGGCTCAGGCGCTGTGGCGGCGGCCGTCGGTGGGCCGCTCGCGGCGGTTCTCAGCGACGACCCGCGCTTGATAAAAATCAACGAGATACTCGACGAGAAGGTGCGCCCGGCCCTGGCCGGTGACGGCGGCTGGCTGGAAATTCTGAACCTCAAGGAGCACACGCTGACGATCAAATATCAGGGCGCGTGCGGCAGTTGTCCAAGCTCGCTCTCCGGCACATTGATGGCCATCGAAGGGATGCTCCGCCAAGAGGTCGATCCGGAGATGGAAGTCGTCGCCGCGTAATCCTTGCAGACAACTTTATTGAAAGAGGGCGCGCTTTTGATTATTAAAAAGCGCGCCCTCTTTTTCTATGCTCGCAGAGTTACAGTCACAACAGTCACAGTGATCGCATCAGCTTGCAACTCGTTATCAGTTCTCTATTCTTTATCACTCTTCCGCTATTCGTCGCTCGACCAAGTCTTGAAAGCGTGCGGCGTCTTCGAGCATCCGCACATTGTTGAATAGCACGTAGGAAGTCGCGCCGTGGGGCAGCATCTCGTATAGCTCTTCCAGCTCGTCGTCTTCATAAACATAACGAAAGCCCTTGCGGCCGTGCAGTCGAAAATAGCAGACTTCGGGCGTGACTGTGCGCGCCGCAAACGGATCGACGACGTGAACCAGCTCAAGCTCGCGGCAAAGCTCTAGGACTAACTCACGCGGCCAATCGCCGCGCGGCTCCCAGAGACATTGTAATTGTCCAGGGCGCTTCATGGTTTCGAAGAAGCGGCGCAGTCGTTTGACGTTCTGTGCGGTGGGCTTAAAGCTCGCGGGACATTGAAACAGGACTCGGCGCGCTGCGAGGGCTTCAATACAGTCGAGGGTCGTGCGCCATGCCTCTCTGACAATCTTGCTCGCGCGAAAGCCGCCCGCACCCTCTCTTTCCGTGTCCGTCAACTCTCGTTTGAGACGACGATAGACGGGCGAGCGCGCCTCGTGCGTAATCAACATCCAGGCTTTGAGTGTGAACTCGAAATCTTCAGGCGCATCCTCTCGCCAACGCCTGAGAGTTTCAACCTTCGGCGGTTGATAAAAGGTCTGCTGAACTTCAACAACAGGGAAGCGCGCGGTGTACTCTCGCTGCGACGAGCGGAATCCGCAGCAACCTGTTTTGACTGACGGGACGTTGGCGTTCATTGAGTAAGCGATGCGGAATCCTTCCCAGGCTCGTAGTTCATGTGAGGCTGTTTCATCTTCGTATCCAGCGCGTCCGTCCTAGCTTTACTTCAATCGCGCATGCGCTTGCGCGTTACTGGTACTCACAGGGGCTTAAGTGAGTTGAGCAGCTCCATACAGGCTTGCAGTTGCTTATCTCCGTCATAAGTCACGATAAAAACGAGCGCGTGTTTTTTGCGCATGGTGACATAGTAGCGCTGTTGTAAAGTTGTTGAAGCTGAGGCGTTCGGGTCTTTGGGCCGAGCGCCGATCAGGCCGAACTCGACCCCGTTGATTTGTTCCGTTGTGCTTTTATCGTCAAAGACGAGCTGGGTGTTCCGGGCCGCCGCGCGAAGGTTTTCCAGATACTGATACGGCGTGCGGACACTAAAGGCGAGCTGTATGTCTTCGATCATCCCGATCACGGCCGGATTGGTTTTCTCGTTAGTCGGCTTGATGGCGATAAGGAAAATCGTGGTGCGCGACACGGATGCCCGAGTGCTGGGGGTGTCCTTCAAAATCTCGTCCGATTTCTCACTGACGGAATCCGCGAACTGCTGCTGGACTTCCTTGTCCTGCGCCTCCCATCCGGCGGGTACGGTCAAGGTGAATCCCAAAGCCTCATTAGTGTAAACAGAACCGTTGAGTTTGCCCGTCGTATCCACACGAAGGCTGGGTGGCTTGGCGGCAGCAGGAGGAGGCGCAGGTGACGGCGTCGGTCGCGGCGCGGGCGGGCGTCCCGATTGAGCACGAGTCGCAGAGACGGCGCAAAAACAGAGCGACACACATAATATAATGGCACACCTGCCGGTCTTTGATCCACGCATACTTTTTACCTCTTGAGCGAGTTTTACAAAATCGTTCGGCTTAAGAATAGATGTTCATCGGCCGTGTGAGAAGTGCGAAGGGGTCTTCGACGTTGAGCGCCTCGCGCACGTAGAAGGCTTCGCCCGCCGCCACTCCGATCAGCGAGCCATAATAACGCATGCGATATTCCAACTGTTCAAGAAAACCTTTCTCGCTGATGCGCGTCACGGGCTCGTCCGTGTCCGGCCTGTAGAACTGCGAAACGTGCGCGCGTATGGCCTGTCGCTTCCCTTCCACGAAATCCGAGATGTCCACGATAAAGGAGGGCGCGACGAGACGTGAATAGACAGCGTGCGCCAGGGCTGGAACGGGCACGGCTTCTTGACCATACTCTTCATCGTAACGACGCATGCTGGCAAGCCGCGCCGCTTCGCGCACAATGCGGCACGTCGCTGCATGATCGGGATGCGGGTCGTCCCAGTGCGAAGTAAAGATCACGCGCGGCTTGTGCGTGCGTATCACGCGTACCATAGCCGTGCGCGCTTCTTCCGTTAACCACACGTGCCCGTCCGGCTGTTCAAGATTGAGCCGCACGTCCAGTCCCATAATGCGCGCTGCATCGCGCGCCTCTTCTGCGCGTCCTTCGGGTGTGCCGCGTGTGCCCATCTCGCCGCGCGTCATGTCGAGCACGCCCGTGCGATACCCCAGCGACTTTAGCTTCAGTAGCGTTCCGGCCACCGTCAACTCCGCGTCGTCCGGGTGCGAAAAGACCGCCAGCACGTCAAGTTCCGTTTCAGGTGTCGTCATGCTTCTCCGTAAATCCGGTTCATCATCTTTCGTTCCCAGGCTTTGAGATTTAGCCTAACAGGTGTGCGCCGGTCAAGCCAGATTGATTGACGCGCCGCCGTGCAAGTTGGTAGCCTCTTCGGCAACGAAAGGAAACTTAGAACAATGCGCCTGGTAGTTCTGGGGTCAGGTACTTCTGTCCCTCACCCGCAGCGCGCAGCTTCGGCTCACTGGCTGGAGACGCGCGCGGGCTCCGTGCTGCTGGACGCCAGCGCGGCGGCAGTGCATCGCATGGCGCAGGAAAATTTGAACTGGGTCGAGCTGGATGCGATCTGGATCAGCCACTTTCATCTGGATCACGTCGGTGGCCTAGCTCCTTTCCTGTTCGGCACGAAACACGCGCCGCAGACGCGTGACCGTCGCAAGCCGCTCGCGATCTACGGCGGCTACGGTTTAAAAAAACTTTTGAGTACGTTCGACGAGGCGGGCGACTACGATCTTTTGCACCAGCCTTTTCCCGTAGAAGTACGCGAGGTCGCGCCGCGAACCGATTTTGAATTGCTGCCGAAGCTCCACGCACGCACGTTTTCGACGCCGCACACGCGCGAAAGCCTCGCCATTCGTTTGACGGAAGGAGACGGGCCGTCGCTCGTTTACACTTCGGACACAGGTTATACGGATTCGCTCGGCGCTTTCGCCGAACGCACAGAGCTTTTTATGATGGAGTGCTCATTCTGGCGTAACAAGCCCGTCGAAACGCATCTGGAATTGAAAGACGCTATGCAGCTCGCGCGTCGCGCAGAGCCGGGACGTGTGCTGCTGACGCACCTCTATCCTGAATGGGACGGGATAGACGTGAGCGCGGAAGCTCGCAAGCATTGGCCTGGCGACACCATCGCCGCGACGGACGGTTTACGAATGACGATTGAAAGATGATTGACGAATACCTCAGGGCTGAAAAAATGAAGAACGAACACTTTATGCCCGTCGACGGGATTTATAGAAAAGCGATTCTCCCTCTTCTGTTGTGCGCGCTGCTGGTTTCGTCTCTTTCGATGGCGCACGCTTCCACAGGGCCTGAGCTGCTGTTGGAAACAGGCAGCGCGCAGAAGGCCGGGACGCTCCCGTCTGTTCCCGCAGTCATCAAGATCGTCTCTTATAATATGCGCTGGCGCGGCGGCGAAGACTTGCGCGAGTTGATCGAGCTGCTGCGAAGTGATTCTTTGATCGGTCGTGCGCAGATCATAGGGCTACAGGAAGTCGACCGTAATAAGAAGCGCACGCGCTACACGAACACCGCGCGCATGATGGCCGAAGAGCTTGGGCTGCATTATGCCTGGGCTGCGCCGCCACTTGCGCCGGGCAAAGAGAAGGAAGAAGAAGAGACTGGCGTCGCCATCCTCAGCCTTTATCCCCTGACGGACGTGACCCGTATTGTGCTGCCAAACGCGGGGCCGGGCGGGCGTCGTCGCGTAGCCCTTGGCGCGACCGTCCACCTTGGCCTAAACCTTGTGCGAGTCTATACGGTTCACGCAGAGACGCGCACGACCAACGAGCGGCGCATAGAGCAGTTTCAGGCCGTGCTGGATGATCTGGCCAAGCATGCGAAGGTGGAACGAGCCGCCGTCATGGGAGATTTCAACACGATCACGGACGACGACGTAAGCGCAACTTCAGAGTTGTTCACGGACGCGGGCTTTCAAACTCCCTTCCCGAACAAAGAGCCGACCTGGAAGACTTTTATCATCAAGCTCAAGCTGGATTGGGTCTGGCTGCGCAGATTGCGCGCCCTCGATTACGGTATCAATCGCAAGGTAGGACTCTCTGACCACTGGCCGCTGTGGGTCAACATACGCCTGGATGATTAACGCGATACGTTGAAGACCTCGACATCTCCAAGATAAAAAGGGAGAGGCGCGCACACGTCGCTTCTCCCTTCTCTAAAGGTCTGGCACAATGGACTTGCTTTAATGGCGACCGCGACCGCGTCGACCGCCTCGCCCGAAGACCGGATGCGTCGATGAGCCCGCGCCGCGACGATAATAGCCGTCACCGCGCCTGTGATTGCCGCGATTGTCGAAGTCGCCACGACGGTCGTCGTTGCGTCGCAGGCGACGAATCAAACGATCATTATGGCGATCATTGCGTCGCAGCTCACGTCGCTCGTCGCGCGCGAGTCTGCCGTCCGAACGGAAATCGCGCCGCTGCTCTCTGAGCGAACGTCTGCGCTCGCGCAGCAGTCGCGCCTCGTCACGTGTAATCTGTCCTGTGGCAATGCCGCGCCTGATACGCGCGCGATCATGGCCGCGACGATGGCCCTGGGCCAACACGACGTTCGACAGGCCCAGCAACATACATATCGCGCACAGAAGAAGAATCCTTTTCATCTTGATAACCCTTTCCTTTTAAGTTCTATTTTGTGACTTGGCGGCAGTTTCGGCTTAACGGCTGCCTGCAACCCGCACCGTTGGAGAGAGTTTTAGATTGAATACCGCTATTGCTTTAGCAACTATCACGCCACACGAAGCACTGACACGGACTTTAACCCGGACGCCCTTTAAGTATTGAGGATTCGCGCTCAAGGCTTCTGGCGCGCCCAGTGCCCAAAGGCTTTCTCTCGCTACTAAAACAGGACACAGGTGCATTATTTCCTTTCCCTTCGCCGACAGGAAAGGAACGCACCTCTTGAGACTTAAGGTGGAATGAGACCGCCGCGCCCCTGCGGATTGCGCTCTTAAATGGTCTTTCAAATCGAAGCCCCTTTAGTAGATAATCGCCTCAGTCAGTGGAAGATCATAAAATGGGCCGACCGATAGCCAGACCGTGATCGCTCCAAATGTGATTTGAGAAAGAGAAGGTGTAGAAGTGAAGAATACCAGAATAGCCTTGTGCGGCTCGCTTTGCGTATTGGTTGTCTTAAGCTGTTGTCTGGTTGGACAGGCGCAATCGGGTCGCCGCTCGCAGAAGCCGCTCAGCCCGCCAACCCCCACTGCTCCAACAACGCCGTCGCCAAAGGAAACAGAGCAGCCGCCTGCGCCTGAAAAGCCGCCGCTCAAACAACGGCTCGTCATCGCCGGGATGGATGCTCAAAGCAGTGCCTACTACATTCCGCCGTACATGGCCGACGCGGTCATGCGAGGTTTTACCGCGAAGTTCACCGCGATGTCCTCCATCAAGATGACGTACGAAGCCAACATGAGGCGCAAGCAGGCCGTCGAGCGCGCCAAAAAAGAGACAGAAGCTTTCGTCGTCCTGCTCCAACTGGCAACCGACAATATGGGTGGAAGCGTCGGCGATGTCAGTCCTGAAAATCTGATCGTCGCATACCTCGTCTTCTCTCCTGTGACGGGCAAGGTCAAAGACCAGGGTCGCGTCTACATACGCCCATCCAGAAGTATCATCGGCCAGCGCCTCCCGACCTCGCGCACAGTCGACGCACAACTCTTAGAGGCCGGTCGCGAAGCGGCCACACGCGTGCTGCCGGCCTTACACAACGAGAGCCCGACGATTAGACGCTAATCCGCTTTTCGATAGATGCGAAATTTGGAGGACGCTATATGACCTCAGAGGAGTTGGAGCGAGCGATTGAGATTTTACTGAATAATCAGGCACGCTATGAGCTTCGGCTAGAGCGAACCGATCAGCAGATCGAGCAGACGAACAAGCAACTTGAGCAGACGAACAAGCAAGTAGGCATGCTTGCCGAGTCGCAAAGGGAATTTATGCAAGTCGTCTTGCAATACATCACATCGCAGGGCGAAATAAATAAATCCATACGGGATTCGATACGCGATCTCTCAAACACAGTCGAGCGACACATCATCGAAGGCCACAATGGAAAGTCTTAAAGGATTTATGGAACAAACGGCCAAGGTTAGAGTTTGAGGCTTCAAAGGTGGACGGTAAGAAGAGATAAGATTTAGAGAACGAGCAAGGGGGGAATGTAAAACAGTGAGACGCAGAGACGTGGGCGGCATCCTGATGGCCGCAGGTGTTTTTTTGGGAATCATCTACATGTTAATCAACCTGAGCAAGGCTTCTATCTCGACCTTGAGGCTAGGCAATCTAATCCTCTATACGGCAATAGTAGCCCTTGCTTCCGGCCTGATCATCTTCAGCATCGCCGGGGGAAAGAGGCAGTAAGGAATGAGCACCGAAGAAAGAGTCACTACCTTTGAGCAAGCCCTTGTGACGCTCAACAGACTGGCCGAGAATTCGGATTGATTTATGAGAGCTTTATTCAAAACAAATTTCCTCGCGCTCTTCCTTATGGCGTGCGCGATACAGGCCACGGCGCAGAGGCCACAGGAACAGCGACAGGAAAGACAAACATCGCGCCGGGAGCGAATATCCAGAGGCACTCAAGGTCTGACACCTAATCCTGAGCCGCTTACCGATCTGGAAGAGCTAGACCTTAAGACCGGCACGGTCATCGTCAAGAACTACACTATCATCGGAGCGGTTTCAGGCTTCGGCGGCACGGCCGCCGTCACAGGCTACGAGTTCGTCGATACACAGTCCGGGCGCAAAGGGTACGGCATTGGCGTCGAGCTAGAAGAAAGCGAGCGCTCGGAAAGAGCCGCCCTTGAAAGGCTCTATGTAGATTACGACGAGCTGGACGCGCTGATTAAAAGCCTGGACTACATCATCAGAATCGAGAAGAGCGCGACGATGGAGAACTTCGAAGCGCAATACAAGACAAGATCAGAGCTAACCTTTACGACATTCAACAGGTCAACGGGAACTCTTCGAGCATCCGTCTCAAGCGGCTTTCTGGGGCGCATCCGCGTTGGCATGACCTTGGGAAATCTGGCAGACTTTCGCAAGCTGCTCATCGACGCCAAGACCGCACTGGACAAAATCAAATAAACAGCTCAAGGTGTTGAGGCAAACTCCGCGTCCGTTGAAGTAGAGTTCTTTAAAAGGATTGGAAATTTTATCTCGATACGCTGATACAGCCAGCGCAAGTGACGATAAAGTTTAGGAGAGCAATCGATAAAGGATCCCCTCAAAATGATAAAGGTGAGTAAGAAGGGTGGCAAGAAGTAAGCTGTGTTGTTTTACCTCTATGATTGAAATTAAAAAAATTGAGGATTCTAAAGAAGACGGTATTTATCGTCTGTTTATTGACGGGGTACTTGTAGATATAGGTAAAGCATTTGTAGATACATGGGGAACAGACAAAACAAGCTTTTCAATAGTTGCTGATGATTATGAAACTGTCCAAGGCATCATTAAGCATAGCCTTTCTGATTTCCCCCAAATAGAATATCTGAGATTAAAATACACATCTGATACTTCCGAGCCTATTGATACTGTTTTTATTCATTTGTGGGAGGAAGACCGCTATAAATTCAAGATTCTTTTTATTTCTACCCCTGACCTTTCAAACTGGAACAAGCCATACAATTTTGCGGAATACTGTAATGAATTGTCTTTTGCTTTTGAGGCCATAAATGATCGCGCCATTGAGTTTAATATATATAAGAACAATGATACGTATGTTGATACCTTTGAAATAACATTTTCTTATCCGCCGATAACCAGTCTACCCATTCATTACGGTATTAGTGTGCATGCAGAAGTTGTACGCACGGCTCATAAAAAGGCAGTAGCAACACTTTCAAGACGTAAGGGATTTCCAATAGATAATGAAGGTCTAGTCGTACCGTCTCAAACAAGAAAGAATCAGCATCAAAATGTTCAACCTATTAAATTAAAGGAGATTAAAAACTCTAAATATAGAGGCGAATACCAACTTTTTATCGATGACATTCTTATAGAAAAAGTAAGTGCTAGAACAAAGGGTAGCGAGTCATTAGCGCACCCATATTACGACATTTATACTAGAGATAAAGATGCTACCAAGCTACTAGCCATGTACAGTCTATCTGAATTCCCTCCGTTAGCGGAGTTGCATCTTAGCTACCATCTTGATGGCTTAAAGTATTTAAACCGTGACGGTGAAATCTGGATTGACCAAGAATATGAAGAAGGTGGATTCACTGGAAAATTTTCATTAAAGATGGAAGTTGGAGGCGGCGCACTATCAGAATGGAGAGAGCCATTTAGTTTTAAAGAATACGCTTGGGAGATGTTCAAGGCTCTTAAAGCGATTGACGATTTAGTCGAAGTTGACCTTCTTGACAGCAGTGATTCGTATCTAAATAAAGAGCATAGAATAGAGGAAGACGGGCCACGATTTTTAGATTTAAGTTTTGACCAGATAAATAAAAATCGCATCCAAAATTTTTCATTAAAATTTACTTATTCCTCATCCAAGGTAACAATTGCAGACGAACTTGCACGCATTTTTAGTATCATCCGTCCCATTCATGAAGTTGTAGTTAGCTCCCTAACTTCACGAAATTCCAGCAACTCCATCTCTCTTTCTTTTGACTTTCGGGAAGAGATAAAAGTCCCTTGTGAACAATACCTTTTATACTTCGCTCAGTTTCTCAAAGATTTAGGCGTAGAAGCTGGCACTGCAATAATAGACGAGGCCGGAGAGGTTCTTTTCACAGTGACCCCAACAGATAAGCACCAGGCGTTAGATAAAATCTATGCTGCCCTCAGAGTTTATCTTAATTTGCCTTACAGCCCCATTAGCGACTCTACGCATGGTGAGATAGCGGTTCAACGGCTAGAGGCTAACATTCACCGGCTAAAAGGTGATTTGAAGGTGGCCGCCGCAGAGCTTCAGGCAAAGAATGCGACCATACAAGCCCATCAATTTACCCTTGAGCAACAGCGACGTTTATTGAGCGGTGAAATAATCATTGATTCTCTGAAGGATGTAACGCCGAAGCAGAAAGATACAGATGAGTTGTTTGAGGGAACTTTATCTAATACCAGATACGAGCATGAAGAGTCAGAAGTTGATTTACAGGATGTGTTAAGCACCCTAAGGCGATTAGTTACCGATAAAGAATAATGGAGCATCTCTTACCCGCGATTCTAGGATTTGTAGCAGGTGTATTAGGCGCTACTGTCACACCGTTTGTTCAATGGTATATAGAAAAGAAGCGTCTGAAAATTGAGTATAAGCGGCAGCTAATAGCCGACTGGCGTAAAATGATCGAGGAAATCTCTAAGACACATAGCCAGCAAACTTCAAATGTTGAAATTATGAAAGCACTGATGCACCACAGCGCATTTTATACTTTATCTTTTTACATGGATAATAAGGCATTGGAAAATGTTGGCGATAAGGATAAACGTACATTTCAAAATATCTCTTATCCGCTTATGCTTAGCGTCGTTATGTCGGAAATAACAAAGATAGAAAAAAAGTGGGATTTACTTTAATTATTTCAACAACTAACACTGAGAATTTAAATCTTCCACGCTCCTCAGTAACAATCAACCAGCACCACCCGATGCGGCTTCACATAATGGCTCAAACGAAGAGCCTGAATAAAAAGTGAGCAAGCAATTTTAGTCAAATTCATAAATTTACTACTCATGCAAAAAACGAGGCGGTGAGTTTCGCCCCAAGCACTCACCGCCTCTTGGCCGTGGGGTGCGCTCCGTAAGGGGGAGACCTCTACGGGAGCGCACAGCTTCCACGACGCATCTGAATTTTGACTGCCCGCCGATCAAGTAATCATTCGCACATCCTTATCCGAATCTAACGCAAGCTGACGACGACGTTGTTGGCTTGCAGGGAATTGCCCGTCGCGCGTTGCAGCTCGGCGATGGCTTTGTTGAGGTCTGTCTGCGCGCGCAGCTCGTTGCCGCGTGCGGTCGTCAGAGCGGTCTGCCGCTCTAAAACCAGAAAGAGCGTGGATTGACCGGCGTCGAATTTTCTCTGCTCGCTGCTGTATTGCTGTTCGCTGGCGCTGCGTGCGGCGGCGGCGGCGCGCAGGCGTGAACCGGCCGTGCGCACGATCTGCAAAGCATTGCGCACGTCGACCTGTATCAGTTGCTCCAACTGCTCGCGCTGCGTCTCTATGCGGTGGGCTTCGACGAGCGAGCGGCCGAGGTTTGCTTCCGCCGTGCGATTGCGAAGCGGCAGGTTGAGCTGGACGCCGACGCGAAAATTGCTGTAGCGATTGGCCGCGAGACTGCCGAAGGATTGTGCGAACCCTCCGATCAAATCTTCAGGGATCGGCTGCGCTGCCGGAGGCGGCAGAGGCTGTAGACCGTTCAAAGTCGAAAGCTCGTTGACGCGCGCACGTAACTCCGCGTTCGTGTTCGCCAGAGGATTACCGCCCGCAGCCGTATCGCTCAGCGAACCGGCGAGGCCGACTACGCCGTAGCTGCCGATCAGGTCGACCTGCGGCTTGGTCTGTTCACGAAAATAACGCTGGTCTATAAGATTGATCTCGGCCACAACTTCCGACTGCTTTAGCTCCGGTCGGTTCGTCATCGCCGCTTCCATCGCGTCCGGCAGCGTGACCGCTGGCGGCTCAAGATCAACAGGGTCGGTCGGGATGATAGAGACATTCCAAAACCTGGATTCGCGATTCTCTGCGATCAGGTTCTTCAGATTATTCTCAAAGCGCGAGACATCTTCGAGCGCGCTGTAGACGCTCTGTTCGTAACCGGAGACCTGCGCGTCCGCCGCCACCACATCAATCGGCGCGAGCACGCCCTCTTCGACAAGGCGCTTGTTATGCTCAAGCTGCGCGCGCGCATCCCTCACGGCGTCGCGCTGTACCTGAAGATTGCGCAGCGCGAAGACCAAGTCCCAGTAGGCGCGCTGGACGGCAGTGATCGTTTCAATCGTGCGTTGGCGAAACTGCGCGTCCGTCAAGCTTAGGTTCTTTTTCGCCACTTCGATCTGTCGACGATTGTTGTCGAAGCGAAGACCTCTCATGAGCGGCTGCGTGTAATTAAAGGTCAGCGCCGTCGGAAACTGCGGATTGAGCGCGGCGAACTGGTTGTTGGTCGTCAAGCGTATCGCGGACATGTCGACTCGATAACCGCCGCCGTACTTCGGCGTGAGTCCTTCCAGGCGCGCCGTGCCGGTGAAATCGCTCTGCACGACAGCGCCGTTTGCGCCGCTCAAGAAACTGGACGAAGGCGTAGCGGAGCGCTCGTAATAGGAGAGCGAACTCAGACGCGGATCATAAACGCCGCGCGCTCCCTGTAGATCGAACTCTGCGGCGCGCACACTCGTGCGTGCGACCTCTATGTCCTTGTTGTTGGCGAGCGCCATCTCCAGCGCTTCGCGTAGAGAGAGCGGGTGCTGATCCGTCATGTCCACGCCGACGCGGCCAAGTTCCGGAAACGGCGCGGGGTCTGCTTTATAGTCAGGCGCGACCTGCGGCACGAGGGGAAGCGCATCGGGCGCAGGCGTCGGCACGCTCTCGCGTCCGGGCGGTCGCACGCCCGGCGGCGGCGGAACGTTCGGCGTCTGTCCCTGGGGCGTTTGCGTTGGCGCGCCCACAGTGGTCGTCGTTCCAGTAGACGGCAAGCTATCGAGCGTCGGAATCGAAGAAGGCGACGTGCCAAGCAGTAAGTCCGGTGCTTGCGGTGTTGGAGCAGAAGGCGCTGGTGAGACTTGCTGACCGCCTGCCTGTTGGCCCGCTTGCGTGGTGGGCTGCGCGCTCTGCTCGACCTGCGCGCCTGTGGTTAAGCCTCTGGCGTTCGCGCCCGGCGCGGGTGATTGGCCCAGCGGCGCGTTGGCGGACGGCGCGATGGTCACGCCGCTGGTGGAAGTCGTCGGCGTCGTCGTCTGTATAACAGGAGTGTTGGCAGACGGCGCAGGCGCAACCGTCGATGTGGTGGTCGTGCCGGAGGGCTGTGTGCCTGTAGTCTGCGCGTAAGACGTTTGCACAGCAGCCGACGCGCACAAAAGCGCCGCCGTTAACAGTCCGCGAAAAATAGTTTTTCTCTGAGTCTTCATATCTCTCTTTGTCGAAGAAGCGCCCCGGCGCATCAACACACTGCTTTTTCTTACTGCCTGTTTATCAAACCGAAGAGCGAGGCCGTGGCTGTGGCCGTCTTACGTCTGGCCCAGGCAAAGCTTCCGCTGATGGCGTACCAGATGCGCGCAAAGATGCGGCTGCGCGCCAGATCGTCGAAGAGCGAATAAAAGACCGGCACGGCCAGCAGCGTCAGCAACAAACAGAGTGATTGTCCGCCGACTACGAGCACGCCGATGGAGCGGTTCGTGCCAGCGCCCGGCCCACGCGATAAGACCAGCGGCATCATGCCCGCCACCAGCGCAATCGTCGTCATCAGAATCGGTCTAAGGCGGTCGCGGTTCGCCTGAATAATCGCGCTAAAGCGATCCATGCCGCGCGCTCGCAGCTCGTTCGTGTGGTCGATCTGAAGAATGGCGTTCTTCTTGACCACGCCGAAGAGCAGTAGCAGGCCGAGGCCCGAGAAAATATTGACCGTCTGTCCCGTCACGAGCAGCGAAAGAATGCCGAACGGAATGGCGAGCGGCAGCGTCAAAAGAATCGTGATCGGGTGAATAAAGGATTCAAACTGCGCGGCCAGCACCATGTACATAAAGACGAACGAGAGCACGAAGGCGAGCATGAAATAGTAGCCCGCGCGCCCAAGCTCTTTCGAGCGTCCGGCCAGACCCGTCCTATACGTCGGATCGACGTTCAGCTCCTTAACGAACTCGTTCATACGGCTGATGACCGCAGCCTGCGAGCCGCCAGGCTTGACGTTGGCTAAAAGAGTGACCTGCCGCTGGCGATTGAGACGATCAATGGCCGACGGGCCTGCTCCCTCTTCGACGCTGACCAGATTGTCC
>DATLMN010000050.1:0-7917 GCA_035537255.1 Pyrinomonadaceae bacterium
GGAGTCGCCGCCTGGCGAAACACACCGGAAGAAATCCCGCGCTCGAAACTAATCTTCGCGACGCATCCCTTCGGAGTCCCCGCCTCATCGTGGGAAGCAAAAAGGCTTCGGGCACCTCTTAGCGTGGTTCGCAGTACAACCTCTCAGTCTAAGCTCTGAAATTGCATCACGCTATTTAATTGGTTTCCTACTTCATAAAAAACTCTTTCCCCGTTTCTGGAAATGGCGAGTCGAAAAATCGCATCGTTGGGCCACTCGCGTAAGAGTTTGGGCTGGTTGCCATTTAAGGGAAGTTTCCAAAGACTGAAGGGCTTTTCCCGTTGCAACACGACAAACAAACTCTCCCCGTCTTTCGACCAATCAAGAAGAGGTATGTCGTCGTTTTGCGGAGTCGCCGGATATTTTATGACTTCGCCCGTTTCGGCTGAGAGGAGGGCGAGCATCATCGTATTCGTTTCGGGATTTGAAATATAACAGGCAATCGTTTTCCCGTCGGGCGAAATACGTGGCGAGCGGGTCGTCCGGTCTGTTAGTTTGACAGGATTTTCACCGTTAATCGCAACCCGCCATAGCGTTTCGACTTTACTCCGGGAATCCTGAACAAGGTAGAAGACGGCTTCGCCGTCCGGGGAAATTATCGAATCTTTAACATTCCCGTTTGTCGTCAGCCGCATGGTGTTCGTTCCGTTCGCGTCGGAGCGCCAAACGTCCATCTGCCCGGTGCGATTCGACATGAATATCAAAAAGCGTCCGTCGGCGGAAAGCTTCGGCGAGATTTCGGCGCTGGCGTCCGAGGTCAACTGTTTTCGCTCGCTGCCGTCCTCGCTGATAGTGAAAATGTCGGCATTCCCGTCGTCCGTTGCGGCATAGACGATCAGCCCGTCGTTCGTCCAATCCGCGCCGAACGGCAGCGGGCATTCGTCCGAGATGGTCGTCAGGACGTGGGTGTTTTTTCTAAGATTATCAACCGGGGCGGTCAGGAAACAGGCGAATTTACTGGATTTTACGGCGACGAGAGAGTTTGATTCGGCGTTCAAACTGATTCCGTAACGTGCGTTGATGCCGCTGGCGACGAAGCGGGCTCGTCCGTCGGGGTACGACACAACCCAGAGTTCGTCATTTAAGCTGGCCGATTTTGCCCCGTAAGCTACGACGAGGATTCCGCTGCCGTCTTTGAGCCAGATCGTTTGACCCGCCGAAATCCAATTTTCGTGTGAGACGATCTGTTGTTCGCCGGTCTCGGTATTGATGACCGCGACCTGAGCCGACGCCCGATTGTTTTCAGGCAGGAAAATGGTCGCGGAAAGAAATTTCCCGTCCGGCGACCAGGAAACGCCGCTACTTGTAAATCCGCTTTCCGGTTCGCGAACCGCCAGACTCCGCTCGCGTCTACCCTCAATGTCGGCGAGCATCAACGCCGTTTCTTTACTCTCGCGGTGACGGCGAATAAATGCGAGACCGCTTCCGTCGGGCGAAATCGCCGCCGGACTATCTATGTCGCGCAGGATTTCCCGCGAAGCTCCGCCGTGCACGGAAACCTTGTAGAGCGTCGAGATCGCGGTTTTGTTCGGCCCGAGATTTTCATTTACGGAATAATAAATTTGCTCACCATCGGGCGAAAAAACCGCGCCGATAAACGTTCCGTTGATTCGCGGAACAACCTCAACACAGTTGCCATTTTCGATTTGCCGCAAATACAGGGACTGAACGCCGTTTTTAACTTGCACCAGCGCGAGATACTTTCCATCGGCGGAAATTGCCGAGTTTCGTATATCAGCGTCGGCGACGATTGTATCCACCCGAAATTTTCTAAATAGTGACCCGGCAAAACTCCGGCGTCCTTCTAAGCCCAAAGACGCAAAATATCCGACTGTGAAAGCCGAAATTGCCAGCAAACCTGCGAAACCTGCGTTCCGCAGCGAAAAGCCGTTTTTAGGAAGCAGTTGGCGGGGATTCCCAGTACTTATCTCTGAACTCGTATCCGTTGAATCGTGGATTTCGCGCAGTTCGGTGGCGAGGGGTGCTGGCGTCTGTTTTTCAACGGCAATTACTTCTCCAACGCCCGAGATTTCCTGTACATCGCCGACAAACTGATAACCGCGACGCGGAACCGTGACGATAAACTCTTTATCCCTCTCAAAGCGGGCGAGGGTTTTTCGTAAGGTCAGGATATTTTGTGCGAGGGTCGTTTCCTCGACGAAAGTATCCGGCCAGACTTCGTTGAGAAAACACTCCTTTTCAACTACCCTTCCGTGATTGCGCAGCAAGACGACAAGGGTTTGAACAGCCTTCGGAGTTAGCTGAACAGGTTGACCTTGAAATGTCAGACGCCGCTCGTCAACGTCCAGATAGAAATCATCGAATTTGAAAGTGAGAAGGGTTTTGGTGCTCATATCCTTACGTGATCAGAGTGTCGGGATTGACGCTGGCGGCTAGTCGTCGCGCGATGCGTGCTCCGGTTTCGCCGCCGAGCGGTAAGCCGGTGAAGGTCAAACCGTCATTTAACCGGGGTTCAGCCGCACTTTTGATGACGGCAAATCCGTAACCACTCTTGTGACAGTGAGTTACAAGAATATGGAGTCAGCCGGAGCAGAGTCCGAAAACGTCGCCGCCGTAGGAATTAACCGCGCAGCCTCATCAAAATCGCGGGTGAACCAGTTTGGCGTGAGCGGCGATAAGATGTCAAAAACCGCCCGCCGCGTTGTGCATCCGCGCCATTCAACTCTGCGCTTGCGTATCGTTTGTCCGAGGCCCGACTGTCTTTCAAAAGTCTTTGATAAAGATTTCAAACCAACTTTCACGTAACTTTTAAGACTTTCATGGCGAGAGTCGTTTACCTTTACCCACGTATGCGGAAGAGACCTAACGGTTGCAACTGAAACTCCTGTCCGCCAAGATGGTTCTTCGCGTAAGTCCCGAACAGGAGATTCAGAAACATGAAAAACTATCTATCTTTGCTGGCAATCATTTTGGTTGCCACTCCGTTGTTTGCGCAGGTTCCGTACAACTCGGCGGTTCCGAACGGCTACACGAAAAAAGCGGTCGTCTCCGAACAGGTCGGTTTGACGCAGGTCACGATTGCCTATCATCGCCCCGCAGTCAGAGGACGCGCGGGTAAGATTTGGGGCGGAGTGGTTCACAAGGGCTTTATTGATCAGGGATTCGGGAACGGCAAACCCGCGCCGTGGCGGGCGGGCGCTAATGAAAATACCGTCATCGAATTTGACGGCGACGTAAAAATCGAGGGTCAAATCCTGCCGAAAGGAAGATACGGGTTATTCATCGCGTACGACCCGCAGGAAAGCACCGTCATTTTTTCCAGAAGGACGGACTCGTGGGGTTCTTTTTTTTATGACGAAAAGGAAGACGCTCTCCGTGTCAAAGTTAAACCTCAACCGATTGAGAACAGCGTCGAGAATCTGAAGTACGAGTTTTCAAACCAGACGCCGAATTCCGCCGTCATCGCTCTTTCGTGGGAAAAACTATCAATCCCTTTCAAGGTCGAAGTTGATTATTTGAAGCAGCAGTTCGAGGCTTTCGTCGCCGAATCACAAAATCCGCGCGGCTTTACATGGCAAGGATTAAACATCGCCGCTAACTGGACTTTGCAGAACGATTACCAACTGGAAAAAGGACTCGAATGGGCGACGCTGGCGACCAGCCCGAAGTTTCCGGGCGATCCGACTGCATTTCCCGCGCTGGCGACTAAATCGCTCATTCTCGACAAACTCGGCAAATCCGATGAGGCGGCGGCGGTTATCAAGACCGCGTTACCGCTCGGCAGCGTCGTCGAATTGCAGCAACTGGGGAGACAACTTTTAGCCGCGAAAAAGCCGCAGGCGGCGTTAGAGGTTTTTCAGTTTAATTACAACAAAAATCCGAATCAATTTACGACGTTGACGGGAATGGCGAGAGGGTTATCCGCCAACGGCGAGTACGCCAAAGCCCTTGAGTTCGCTAACAAGGCTTTATCGTTAGCGCCGAATGATACGGGTAAACAAGCGGTTCAGGCGATGATTGAAAAGCTGAAAGCAGGCAAAGACATCAATTAGGTTCTGTTGACATTTCAGCGTAGCCCGGTACGGGCATCTCACCAAGCCAGAATCCTAGCCGACAACAGATATTTCACAGGCTCCAAAGCAGTCTGAGGGCGGGAGCCTGTCTTTGAAGAGATTCCGCTCCGCTGCTGCTCAGGAAATAGTTTGCCCCGCGCGGTGTTCGCCGCTGAGGACACGGGGATGCTGTCGCCGCCTGTTGCCTTTCCCCGCATTAGCTCGTAGCGGATAACGAGGGAAAGGCTACGTCAAAGGTCTTGTCCCAACACGAGTTGCAACCTCACTCAAGGTCGCCTCCGGTGCGGCCATTACTGACCTGTCCGGTTTCACATTATTAAGGAGTTGGCAACATGAAGAAAGTCACCGCATTACTGCTTACCGTGATGCTCTGCGCCCTCGCGCTCACCTCGCAGCCTGTCAAAAGTCAGGAGGCGAAGGAGCGGAAAGCCGAAAGGCCCACGGGCAAAGCTGTCAGAAACTACCGCCGGGAGCAGGGCGGCGCGCGCCCGGCATGGGCCGAGTCCGCGCACGCGCGCAGCCTTGAGTTCCTTAAACGGCATGGCGGCGTCGCGGGGCTGCGCGAGCCTGCCGCCGAACTCGAATTCTTACGGGCATCCGAGGACGATCTCGGCCTGACGCACGTCCGGCTGGAGCAAGTGCATCAAGGCGTGCCCGTCTTCGGCAAACAGATTATTACCCACATGGACGCCCGGGGCGTGGGTGAAACCACGGGGCGCGCCGACGAGGCCGCGCGCAGAGTCAACACCGTGCCCGGCCTCAACGCGGCGGCGGCGATCAAGGCGGCGCGGGCGGCCCTCAACTACGGCGGCCAACTCTCCGAGCAGCCGAAAGCCAAGCTCGTCATCCTCCCGAACGTGGACGGCTCGGACGGCGCGGCGCTCACTTATCAGGTGGAGTTGTACGTCGAAGACCCCACGAAGAAGCCCGAGCGCCATCAGTACTTCATTGACGCGCACACCGGCGTCGTCGTGTGGCATTACGACAGCATCCCGGACGCCACCGGCTACAGCCTCTACAGCGGCGTGGTGGACATCCCGACCCGCTACTCCAACGGCGCCTTCCGGATGTATGCCGACGGCTTCGGGGCCTGCACCACGCGGAACGATTCGGGCGGGTCGGTCTATCAGGACAGCGACAACATCTGGGGCAACGGCTCGGAGTACTTCGGCCAAACGGCCGCCGTTGATGCGCACTTCAACCTCAAGAGCACGTGGTCGTATTTCAGGGACGTGCTCGGTCGCTACGGCCTCGACGGCCAGGCCCGCGCGGCCCACGCCTACGTCCACTACGGGACGAACGTCGCCAACGCCTTCTACGACGACGGCAAGCTGAAGTTCGGCGACGGCGACGCCTACTCGACGCCGTGGGTTTCGACCGACATCGTCGCCCACGAGTTCACGCACGGCGTCACCCAGTACGCGGCGGGCCTCATCTACTCGAACGAATCGGGGGCGGCCAACGAGTCGTTCTCCGACATCTTCGGGACGGCGACCGAGTTCTACGTCGGCATCAACCCCGACTACGTGATCGCCGAAGACGCCGTGCCCGGCGGCATCCGCTACATGGTTGACCCGGCCATTGACCACTACAGCGAGCGCGTCTACATCGGCTCCAGCTACGACAACGGGGGCGTCCACTTCAACAGCGGCATCCAGAATAAAGCCTTCTACCTGCTGGCAGAGGGCGGCACGCACCCGCAGAGCGGCGTCACGGTGACGGGCATCGGGCGGCGCGCTGCCGAGTTCGTCTTCTACCGCGCGCTCGACGTGTACGTCACGCCGAGCAGCCAGTTCATCAACGTCCGCAACGCGGTGGTGAGCGCGGCCGGCGACTACTACGGCGTGGGCAGCCCGCAGTACATCGCCGCGCAGCAGGCGTGGGAGGCGGTCGGCGTCGGCACGACCGGCGGTGGTGGAGGCGGCGGAGGAGGCGGCTGCGACCCGTCGGGCCAGGGCCAGCTCGATTGCGAGATCAACGGCGGGACGTGGAACTCGACGACGTGCACTTGTAAGGTTTTGTGCCAGTTCTGTTAGCTTCCTTAACGGCGGACGGGGAATCAGCAACCCATACCGCGACGGTTTTCGGGGCGGCGGCGTTAATCTCAAAGGAGAGATAATGCCGCCGCCCCGAAACATAGGCCCTCACAGCCGAATCATGTGCATCGCCTCGATCCCCTCCAGCGTCGGATGCGTTGCAAAAATTATTTTCAAGCGCGAAATTTCATCGAGTGCTTTTCGCTAAGCGGCAATCCCGAACAGCGCAACGACGAACTTCGCCTGCCCCGCACATCGCTTCCTGCTAGCCGTTTGACCTGCCCCTTCCTCATGTTCACAGCTTCGATACCTTCTAAAGTTCGCTCCGCGGTGTGGAACCTCTTGAAGCATTGAGACGCCCGCACCTTCTTCTTGATGAAGCGATGATCT
Source organism: Pyrinomonadaceae bacterium (assembly GCA_035537255.1). Classification (GTDB taxonomy): domain Bacteria; phylum Acidobacteriota; class Blastocatellia; order Pyrinomonadales; family Pyrinomonadaceae; genus DASQYE01. The sequence goes on from DATLMN010000050.1 coordinate 6,500, forward strand.
TGTTCGATCACGTTGTTCAGGTACTTCACACGCCGCAGCTTGCAGTCCTCCGGCACTATCCGCTCCTCATGGCTCCATTTGAAAGGCGAGAAGCTACGTCTCATGAAGAGACCTGACGACTCAATTTGAGAGATCGTGAGGGAGCTAGGATAGCTGAAAGGCTATTTTTGCAACACAGCCGTTTAGTCTGCTTCACGAGTATGATTCCTAATGAGCGATAGATGAACTGAAGGGTGGATTATTAGCGTAGAAGCAATTCCTGCAACACATCCTGCGAAGTTGCATCGGCAGGTTCGGACAGCTTGCTCGCAGGCGTGACAGGCCGCGCGGTGTGGGCTGTCCGGCTCTCGTCCGGTGATGGTTAAGGACGGTTACTCGAATATGTTTGCTTATTATTCCTGACGGGTGTATATCCTAAGCGCGCGGACTCTTTTCTCACATTCAATTCCCTTCACAACTCAATTCTTCAAGGAGAATCCTCATGTCATCTCGCAACTCGGGAAAAATAATTCTGTCGTTCTTAGGCGCGCTGGTGTTTCTGGCCCTGATGGGCTTTTCACAAGGGCAGGAACGAATGATAGATAAAATCTCTTGGCAAACGGAGCCGGTACAATTACGCAAGCTGAAGACTAAGGGTAAGCCTATCGAGTTAGGCAAAAAATTCTTGGAGCAGGATGATTGGCTGCGCGGGCTGTCGGTTAACGCGGTGAATATCTCCGACAAGTCTATCTCACGCATCGAGATTGAGTTGTCTTTCCCGCGCACGGAGCGCGCTTCCGAGGAGTTGCCGGTCTATGTGGTGGCGATGATCTACGGGCAAGAGCCTTCTTCCGACGACGAGACGCAGAAGCAACTCTTACCCGGCGAAAATACAGACGTTAAACTGCTGGAAGTCAATCTCCCTTTTATCAACAGCGCGCTCGAAAGCCTCGGCTATCCCGCAAAAATCACTCACGCGCAGGTGATGCTCAGTTCCGTGACGTTTAACGACGGGACGACTTGGAGCGCCGATAAGATACTCTACACCGACCCGTCGAATCCCCATCAGAAGATGATTCGACCGATACCGGAGAAATTTAGAACGTCGGGGCAATCGTCGTTGTCCTCGAAGTCTGCGGTCTTCGGTTTTCAGAAGGCCAGCTTCCGCAGGCTCGTCGCGCCGCCCCTGTCAAGTAGTAGTCGCGCTTCCTTCGGCAAGTTTTGGGCACGCAGCAGTCGTAGCATGGCGCTATCGTGTAACACGGTCTATCTGGGAGATGAGACGCATAACTGCTCGACCGCCGGATGCTCATACACGACTGACCTCTACGACGACAACATCGAACTGCTCGGAATACGCGACGCGCGGAAACAACTGTCGAGCGTGCAATGTAAGCAGAGCAACGGGACGCTCTGCTCGTCCAACACGATTAGCAACT
>DATLMN010000051.1:0-23522 GCA_035537255.1 Pyrinomonadaceae bacterium
GCTACTACGGAATCAATCGCAACCAGTTCTATTTCTACTTAAAAGAAATGGAGTTCCGTTACAATCACCGCGAAGCCCCAGATTTACAGGCTCTAATCAAGAAAATCGTCAGAAAACATGGTGCTGTTCTAGACTAGCTCCTAAAATTATACTTTCCTTGCGCTTATGCTTAATGTAGATGTGTAAATAGATGGCTGACTCAATCGAGACAATTAAAAGCGAAGCTATACCGGGCGAGGCTGCCGAAGCTGAAACGAGCGTGCGCGCGGCGATTCGACAGGCGATTCGCGGCTCGTCGCGGCATGACTATACGGAAGGCTCAATCGGGCGCGCCATCCTGCTGCTCGCCGTCCCGATGGTATTGGAGATGCTGATGGAGAGCATCTTCGCCGTCGTGGATGTCTTCTTCGTCGCGCGGCTAGGCGCAAGCGCGGTCGCCACTGTCGGGCTGACGGAATCGCTGCTGACTCTGATCTACACGGTCGCAGTGGGCTTGAGCATCGGTGCGACCGCGATGGTGGCCAGACGTACGGGCGAACGCGACGCCGAAGGAGCGGCGCGCACGGCAGTTCAGGTCATCGCGCTCGGTTTGATGATGGGCTTGCTGCTGGGATTCTGCGGCGTCCTGCTTGCGCCGCGCCTCCTGCGTGTGATGGGCGCGAGCGATGATGTGATCAGTAACGGCGTAAATTATACGCGCGTGATGCTCGGCGGAAACGTCGTCATCATGTTGCTGTTTCTGATCAACGCGGTCTTTCGCGGAGCAGGCGATGCGGCCATCGCGATGCGCGTGCTGTGGCTCGCCAACCTGATCAATATCGTGCTCGGCCCTTGTCTGATCTTCGGTCTGGGCCCATTCCCGGAGCTGGGCGTCACGGGCGCAGCCGTCGCGACGACCATCGGGCGCGGGACAGGAGCGCTCTTCGCTTTCTACAGACTGTGGCTGCCCGGCGGACGCATAAGACTGACGCGCCGTCAACTGCGATTAGAGCCGGCGGTCATGTTGAGGCTCTTGCGTCTCTCGGCTTCGGGAGCGTTTCAGGTCTTTATAGGGATGGCAAGCTGGATAGGTCTGATACGCATTCTCTCAAGCTTCGGGAGCGATGCGCTCGCAGGCTATACGATAGGCATTCGTATCATTCTCTTTGCGCTGCTGCCTTCATGGGGCATGAGCAACGCGGCTGCGACACTGGTCGGTCAATCGCTCGGAGCGGGTAAGCCTGACCGTGCCGAGCAGGCAGTGTGGCGCGCGGGCTTCTACAACATGTGTTTTCTGGGAGCGGTCGGTCTAGTCTTCGTCTTGCTTGCAGGGCCGATCATCAATCTCTTTACACACGACCCGGCGGTTGTGCCTTACGGCGTGGCCTGCCTGCGCACGGTCGCGTGCGGCTTTCTCTTTTACGCCTACGGGATGGTGATTACGCAATCCTTCAACGGCGCGGGCGATACCTGGACGCCGACGGTGATCAATCTCTTCGTCTTCTGGTTATGGGAGATTCCGCTGGCCTACGTGCTGGCGATCATCCTCGGCTTTGGCCCGCGCGGAGTCTTCCTCGCCATCACCATAGCGTTTTCGACGCTGGCCGTCATCAGCGCCGCCATCTTTAGAAAAGGGCGCTGGAAGGCGCGTGTTGTTTGAGTCGTGAAAGAGATAAGAAAGAAATTAACAGGGATGGACAGAGATTGTCAGGATAAAAAACAGGAAGAAGGCATGAAGCTTTATATCTGAGCTTTGAAATCTCAAATCACTTTGCCCAGCTTTGCTTTTATCCTGACAATCTCTGTCCATCCCTGTTTGAATCCGCTTTGGCAGTTTCAAGTCTTCGGATGAAAGGAGGAGAGAAGTGTGAAGATTTTTATCGCGGGCGCGACGGGTGTGCTGGGGCGCTCTCTTGTTGAGCAGTTCGTCGGTCGCGGCCACACAGTGCTTGGCCTCGCGCGAAGCGATGAAGGAAAGCAACTGCTTCAACGCCTGGGCGGCGAAAGCCGCGAGGCGGATATGTTCGATGCGGATGCCCTGGCGCGTGCAGCCGAAGGCGCTGAAGTCATCATACACGCCGCGACCTCTATTCCAGTTAAGACCAGAACGAAGCCCGCCGATTGGGAGATGAATGATCGCCTGCGTCGTGACGGGACACGTGCGCTTTCATCTTGCGCGGCGAAGACGGGAGCGCGTCTCTATCTTCAACAGAGCATCGTCTGGCTGGCACGACCATCGGACGGCTCTTTCTTCGATGAAGACGGCGCGCCGAACCCTGACGCAGTCACACGCTCTGCTCTGGATGCCGAGAAAATCGCTTTAGAGGCAGCCGAGCGCTCTGGCTTTAAGACTTCCGTGCTGCGATGCGGATACTTTTACGGCCCGGACTCTGCGCACACGCATATGTTTGGCGAGGGACTCATCAAGCGCAAGATTCCTATTGTCGGCAGCGGGCGCGCACATCTCGCAAATATTCATACGGAGGACGCTGCGCGCGCTTTTGTCACTGCCGCCGAAGGCGACAAAAGCGGCGTCTGGCATGTCGTTGATAATGAGAGCGTCGCTGTTGAAGAGTTTATGAACTATTTTGCAGGGCGTTTGGGTGCGCCAAAGCCACGGCACGTTCCCGTCTGGCTCGCGCGGCTCATCGCGGGCTCTTACGCTGCCAGCTTTTTCACACAGTCCACGCTCACCTCGAACGCGCGCTTTCGTCAGGCGTTCGGTTGGAGTCCAAAGTACCCTAGCTACAGAGAAGGGCTTGATCAGGTAGTGAGCGAGTGGAAAGCTTCATCGCTGTTCGGCCTGTAGGCGTGATACATCCCTTGTCGTTAGGCTTTGATCTGACGGGGCTGCTAAAATCCATGACGCGAACCAATCATAAATTCATCACACAGGAAACTAAAACAAGATGCATACAGGCAGCAAAATTCTTGGCGTGGCATTGATCCTCATGCTTAATTTTCAGGGCGCGATGATTTTATCTAACGCTTCCATTGAGAGCGCGGATAAAAGGTTTGAGGCGCTGGCGAAAAAATATATAGAGCAGCTTTTGGAGATGAACCCGGAGACGGCGACCAATCTTGGCGATCATCGCTTTGACAATCGCCTGGACGATTACAGCCTCAAGGGTGTGGAGCGTGACCGCGCGTTCAATCAAAAATATCTGAAAGCGCTCGGCGGTATTCCGGCGGGCAGTCTGAGTCAGGTCAATAGTGTCGATTACCGCATCATGCGCAACCGGCTGGAATACAATCTATTTCAGCTTGAAGAACTGCGCGAATATGAATGGAATCCGCTGCGCTACAACATCGGCGGCGCTATCTATGCGCTGATCGCGCGCGACTTCGCGCCGCTCAAAGACCGTATGCGGAGCGTCAAAGAGCGCCTCAAAGCCATCCCGGCTGTGCTTGCGCAGGCGAAAGCGAATTTGAAGAATCCGCCGCGCGTGCATACGGAGACGGCCATCACACAGAACACCGGTACAATCGGCCTCGTCCGCGACGAGCTGCAACCTTTTATCGAACAGGTGCCGGAATTAAAAGCGGAGATCACGCCTGTGCAGGCGGCCGCTGTCCGCGCGCTTGAGGATTACGGCGCGTGGCTGACGAAGGAGTTGCTGCCGCGCTCGACTGCGGACTTTCGTCTGGGCGATGCAAAGTATAGACGCAAGCTGCATCTGGCGCTCGAAAGCGATCTCTCGAAGGAAGAGATTCTGCGGCGCGCCGAGGCGGATTTAAAGAGTACGCAGGACGCCATGTACGAGGTCGCGCTGCCGCTCTACAAAAAGTATTTCCCTGCGGAAAATAGTGCGGCTCGCCTGACTGACCGCCGCCTGGTCATCAAGGCCGTGCTCGCGCGACTGGCCGAAGCGCATCCGACCAACGAGACGATTGTGCCGCTGGCAAGCGAGCAGGTGAAATCCGCGACCGACTTTGTGCGCCAGCACAATCTCGTCAGCGTGCCCGAAGAGCCCGTCAAAGTCATCGTCATGCCGGAGTTCACGCGCGGCGTCGCCGTCGCTTACTGCAACGCCGTGGGCCCATTCGAGCGTCGTGGCGAAACCTTTTATGCGATCTCGCCGACGCCTAAGGACTGGACAAGAGAGCGCACGGAATCATTCTTTCGCGAGTACAACAACTACATGTTGCTGGATGTGACCGTGCACGAGGCTATGCCAGGCCACTATTTGCAGTTGGCCCACGCCAACAAGTTCAACGCGCCGACACGCCTGAGAGCGATCTTTCAGAGCAACACGTTCGCAGAGGGCTGGGCTGTCTATGCTGAGCAGGTGATGGCCGAGCGCGGCTTCGGCGGGCCAGAAGTCCGCATGCAGCAGTTGAAGCTGAAACTGCGCACGATCATCAACGCCATTCTGGATCAAAAGATTCACACCGCCGGGATGACGGAAAAAGAGGCGCTCTATTTGATGATGAACGAGGGTTTTCAGGAAGAGGGCGAAGCGGCCGGCAAGTGGCGGCGCGCACAAATGACTTCGACGCAGCTCTCCAACTACTACGTCGGCAGCCTTGAGGTGATAGACATCCGCCGTGCCTTTGAAGCCAAGATGGGCGACACAGCGAACTTTCGACAGATGCACGACACGATGCTCTCGTTTGGCTCGCCCGCGCCCAAGTACGTCAAAGAGTTGATGGGTCTCTAAGGGCAGATGTCAGATGATAGATGCCGGATGTTAGAAAGACCGCCTTTGTCTTTTACTAACATCTAATATCTAACATCTGACATCTGCCCTTTCGTCTGTTTTCCACAGATAGGATTTTCGTTCGCCAAATGGCCGCCTAACTCTTTACAGTGGAAAAAACGCATGGTAGTTTGCCGCCTGCTGTAGCTCTCAACGGAGCAAGCCTCTTTGAGGGAGGCTCAAAGACGCAGCATCTATCCAACCATAATCCCCCGTGGACTAAAGCATCCGCTATCGCGTGATTCTGAGCTTGGCGTGTTCAAAGCTCACTGGCCTGAATCACCCTTTGCGGCGCTCTCTTTTCCAACAGGGTAGTCCGGAGAAGACCTGACGAAAGTGTCTTTAAGGAAAGGGACGATGCCGGAAATAGTGCGCTCAATCATCGGTCGTTTTTGCCGGATCATAGGCAAGCATCATCACGCTCGCCGACACGAACTGCGTCTGCCCCTGACGCTTTCCTTACACGACTGCCGGACACATCGCGCATACGCGGCAACGACTTCCAACCGCGCCGCGACCATCGCAGGCCACACACGCAATATCAGCGACACAGGGCTCTCGCTGATTCTGCCCTCTGTTCGCTTCGGAAATCGCTATCTGATGGATGGAGACCTGACCTTGGAAATTGAGCTTGAATTTCCCGCCGGGCCGATCAATTTTCAGGTCGCGCCGGTGTGCTATGACGCGCTCGACGAGAATCAGATGGAGTGCGGATACCTTGTCGGCCTGCGTATCACTAAGATCACGGACGCAGAGCGCCAGCGCCTCAGTGCATACCTCAGACAGACGAAGCCCAGCGCGCCGCCATCGCCCAAGACAGCCTTCGCACAGAACGCCCAGACGCTCTAAACTCCCGCCCAGGATTTATCGGAATTATCTACTCAAGGAATTTGTGTAGAAGCTTATCAGGTAAGACTTTTGTACAACTCTGCTCTAACAAAGTGCTGCACAAACTGCCCTCCGTGAAAGCGCAGCGTATCAAGTGAAAGAGATCAGTGTAGGTTGTTAAGGATTGATGCCGGAGGGGGGACTCGAACCCCCATGCCCTCGCGGACGGCAGATTTTGAGTCTGCTATGTATACCAATTTCATCACTCCGGCCTAATCGCGAAGGTCTTCATAATAGTGGCGCACAAGCCCCAGAGTCAACCGCTTGATACTCGTTTTAAGCCCCGAAAGAGCGATTTTTCGGGCGGATTTGCTTGTCGTAAAAAGATGTTTGCCACGGAGGGGCTATCGATTGTACAATGGGAATGCCCGTCGCGTGGCAGCCACCTCCAGGGTTGCCGCCTCACAGATACTCAATTAGCGCTTTAAGTTTTACGCGTCCTGAGAAGCCCTTCTGTGCGCTCTCTCAGAGAAAACCCTGAAGGTGGATTCTCTCTTTATGCTCGAAGCAAGCAACACACGGCCCGCTATCCTCCTTGTGGATGACGAGCCGGAAATTATCAATGTCCTGCGCGACCTGCTGAGCGAGAATTACGAGTGCTCTTCGGCGGGTTCAGCAGAAGAAGCCCTCGCCCTCCTGCTTAACCAATCTTTCCACCTGGTGATCAGCGATATAACGATGATGGGCATGAGCGGCCTTGAGATGGTTCCGCACGTCCTTGAGGTCTCGCCGCAGACGGTCGTCGTGCTGGTGAGCGGCGCGCAGACCATCGAGAGCGCGATTGAAGCCTTGCGCGTCGGAGCATTCGATTACATCATGAAGCCCTTTGACCTCAGACAGGTCGAAGCGGTCGTCAAGCGTGCGCTTGAGCACTACGACCTGCGCGTCGCCAAGCGACACTATGAAAATCAACTGGAAGAGCTGGTCGAACAGCGCACGGCGGAGCTCGACGACGCCCTCGATTCTCTGGGTGATGCTTACCGCACGACGCTCAAAGCGCTGGCGGCGGCCCTTGAGACGCGCGACCACGAGACGCACGGCCACTCGCAGCGGGTGGTTAGTTTCAGCCTGCGCTTAGGGTACGAACTGGGGCTCGACAAAGAGCAGTTGATGTCACTGGAATTCGGCTCGCTCCTGCACGACATAGGCAAGATCGGTGTCCCCGACGCCATCCTGCGCAAGCCAGCCGCCCTGGACGAAGACGAGTGGATCAAGATGCGCCAGCACCCGCTGCACGGTCAGCAAATCCTGCGCGGCATAGAATTTCTCGAAGGGGCTGCGCGCGTCGTCGCACAGCATCATGAGAAGTGGGATGGGTCTGGTTATCCGCTCGGCCTCAAAGGCGAAGACATTGATCTGAACGCGCGTATCTTCGCTGTCGCCGATGCCTTCGATGCTCTGACCAGCGACCGCGTGTATCGCGCCGCGCAGTCATACGAGGCGGCTTCCACAGAGTTGGACAGATGCATCAATCAGCACTTTGACCAGAAGATCGTAGAGGCTTTTCATCGCGTCCCGAAGGAAGAATGGGAAGCGCTGCGCCGCGCGCCGGTCCTGAAGATCGAGACCAAGAGCGTGCTGAAGCGACAACCCTGGGCCATGACTCTGGAATCCCGCCTGGGCGTCATCGCAAGCTAAAGTCGCTTTCAGCAGAACGATTCTCTTCAGCCCCGAAGGGGCGAAACATAATAGCCCGGGGCAGCGCCCTGGTTCACCACCGAATCAGCGATATTTGAGCCCTGAAGGGGCGGCATAAATTATGCTGCCCCTTCAGGGCTTTTTAAATAAATTTATCTCTTCGTACCTGTGGCGATGCCACAGGCTATTATATCGCCCCTGCGGGGCTGAAGCAGCGCTTAATTGCTACCGCTCAACAAAATCAGATCATCGACGGTGTTAGAGTGCAGGCGTGACGACGTAGCCGCGCCTTGTGCGCAGACGCAGGCCGACGCGGCGCGAGGCGACCTCTACGCGGCGATACTCACCGCTCGGCGCGGAAGCCAGCGGGCGCTTTGGCGCGTAAGTGATGACGTACTGCGCGCCAATATCACGCGCCACTTCGTCCGCCTGAACGATCATGTCGTCCGTCTTCGTCGCCAGCAGAATACGTCCGCCCGTCTCGTCCGCAAGCCTCGTCAAACGCTCTTCGCTCTGTCTGGTATCGTCAGAGTATTTTTTATACCAGCGCCGCATCTTGCGATCCAGATCGATTGTACCCAAGGTGACGGACGGATTGCGCGTCTGTCCCGGCGGCATCGTCGGATCAGGTATTGGCAGCGCTTCACGCTGTGAGCCTGTGCCGCCGCGAAAAACTCCGCTGCCGCGTCGCTCGATGGCCGCGCGCACGGCTGCCGTATAACTGATGACGTGAACGGTCGCCTGCGCGGCGCTCAACTGTTTGACGGCCTCTTCATACGAGACACGACCTCCGGGCGTCTCGACCCCGTCCGTGATGAGGACGACGTGACGACTGCCAGCGGGCCTGTCCTTTAGCTGCGCCACGGCCGCCATCATCGCTTCGGATAATCGCTCGCGCTTTGTGCCGCTCAGTTTTGTTTTTAAGACCTGCGCGACGAGTTGCGTATCGGTCGTCCAATCCTGAAGGAGTTGCGGTCTGTCGCTGAATTGCAGGACGGAAATATGATCGCCCTCGCGCAGGGCCGCGACCAGACGCAGGGCAACGGCACGCGTAACCTTGATGTCTTTAGCGAGCGTCACAGCGGCGCTCGTATCTATCAAGAGAAGGATGTTGGCGGGGATGCGACGCACACTGCGTATATCCTGCGGCACGCCGTCTTCGAGGACGAGGATTTCGTTTTGCTCAACGCTCGGATCAAAATGGCCGTAATCATCATAGGCCACGACGGGCAGTCGCACCTCTTCCGTAAAGACTTTGACGGGCTCCTGATCTTCGCGCTGTGGGGTGGGCGTAGGCGTCGGAGTGGGCCTGAGTCGCGGCGCGCCGCTCTGCGCCTGCGCAGGGTTTATGACGGCCGTGCCGGTCAAAAAGAGGACAACCGCTACGAGACAGAAAATTATATGGCGGAACAAGATTGAAGCACCTCAACCGAACAAGCTTTGATCAGAGAAGTTTGATAGGTCGAGGCGCGTTGTTGGTTGCACGGCTTGTTGGCTCAAAGGCTTTTGCGCGCCTGCGCCTGGACGGCCGTGATCGCCACCGCATCGACGATGTCTTCGGCCTTGCACCCGCGCGAAAGATCGTTGGCGGGCTTGTCAAGCCCTTGCAGGATCGGGCCAATAGCGGTCGCCCCGGCCATCCGCTCCGTCAGCTTGTAAGCGATATTGCCCGCCTGCAAATCAGGAAAGATTAGGACGTTGGCGCGGCCTGCGACACCAGAGCCGGGCGCTTTCGATTGCGCGACCGCAGGCACGAGCGCCGCGTCCAGTTGCAACTCGCCGTCGATCTCCAATTCGGGAAGACGCGCGCGCACAGTGCGTGTGGCCTCTACGACTTTGTCTATCAGTTTATGTTTGGCGCTGCCCTTGGTCGAAAAAGAGAGCATGGCGACGCGCGGCTCTACTTCGAGGAGCGCGCGGCAGGAATCTGCGCTGGCGATAGCGATCTCTGCCAGCTCCGTCGCCGAAGGCTCTATCACGACGCCGCAGTCTGCGTAGATGAGCGCGCCCTGATGACCGAAGTCTGCGCGTGGAAGCATCATTACGAAAAAGCTTGAGACCAAATGGAAGCCTGTGCGCACGCCTATGCAATGGAGCGCCGCGCGCACGGTATGCGAAGTCGTGTTGGTCGCGCCCGCGACAGAGCCGTCCGCAGTCCCGCTTCTGACCATCAGGTTGCCGTAATAGAGCGGGTCTTCAATGGCCGCGCGCGCCTCGTCAGCCATCAACCCCTTGGCGCGTCTCAGCTCGTGATAAAAGGAGGCCATCTTCTCAAAATCCGCCGCGCGTCGATGATCTATCAAAGCCACACCGCCGAGGTCTACGCCTGCGCTCTGCGCAGCGGCGCGAATTTTATCTTCACGACCGAGCAGTGTGATGCGCGCGATGTGATTCCTGGCACAGATAGAGGCCGCCGCGACCGTGCGCGGGTCTTCGCCTTCGGGCAGCACTATGTGTTGCGTGTCTGCTGCGGCGCGCTCTCTTAAGCGTTCGAGTATGTTCATAAAAAGAATCGTGATCGACTGCAAGGCCGTGCGTTAACTTCTCAGTTGTTCTAGCAGAGACTGAAAAGCCTGGGCGTTGCTTACTTAAAAAAACGGTAGTGGCCGATGATGCGCCAGGTAAAAAGCACCTCTTCGATTTTGACTCCGGCACCGATGTTATGGGCAAGGAGAAAACCGCCGGGATTATCCGAGATGATATTTGTGACCAGACCTATGTGCGTAGTTCCGTTGCCTAAATCCCACGCGACTACGTCGCCCGGAAGATAATCTTTGGCCTCGGCAGTAATCGCCAAAGCTTTTCGCTGCCGCGCGAAATAGGTCATCATGTTCGGCACTCTGCGGTGATCTATGTTCCGGTCGGGACGTGCGAGTCCCCATTTTTGCGGATAAGCGTTGAAGCTTCGGGCCATGTCTTCGTGAATCTCTTTTTGCAGATCGACATCGGCCTTACGAAATGCGCGGATGATAACATCCGTACAAGCGCCCCTTTCGCGCGGCACATCCCCGCCGGGATAATCCAGCTTTACATAAGACGGATCGTAATAGAGCGTATAGGTGCTCTGCTCTACGGCGTCTTCGACGACGCGCCTGACGGTTGGTGAATCAATCGGAGTGGTAGCGCGGCGCTCCTCATTCGGCGAAGGTTGCGCCATGCGCGCCACCTGCTGGCACGCCGTCATCAACGTCGTGATCGTGATCGCGAGAAGAAATATAAGGCCGGTTCGTTTACTCATACGTGCGTTCACAGGCTTATCTTAGCCTAGTTTGATTTAAGGGGCGAGAGTTATCGTGGTACATTCATACGTATCCAAACTCTCCCGTATTTTCGTTTTCGGACAAGGAGTTGCCATGAGCAGGCTAGAAGTTAAACGGCGCATGAAGAATCTGTTGATGTTTTTGCCGAATATGATCGCGCTGTGCGGGCGCTTGATGACCGACGGGCGCGTGCCTCGAACGGAAAAGCTGCTTTTCGCGGGGGCGATTGTGTACGCCATCATGCCGCTGGATTTTATTCCGGACATGCTGCCGTTTATAGGGCAGGTTGACGATGCTTATCTGATCGCGCTGACGCTCGTCAGGTTGATTAACCGCACGGACGAAAGAGTCGTGCAAGAGCACTGGCGTGGCGGCGGCAATATAGCGCAACTGGCCGACTCAGTCGCCACGCTCGCGCCCAAGCTTTTGCCGCGACGTATCGAGCGCGTGCTAAGCGCCCGCGTCGAGGCGTCGGACATTGCTTTGCCCGCGAAGACCGGCGGGACTAAACGGAAGCTCGTCGAATCTGGCGGCGGGCAAATGTAGAAGAAGCTTGGTAGATGGTCAGTTTGAATAATTGAGTGTGCAGAGCGTTAAGACTCACCACAGAGACACAAAGATCACAGAGGGAGCACAGAGAGTAGAATATTGCTCAAACCTCCGTGCTTCCTCCGTGTTCTCTGTGCCTCTGTGGTGAACAGCAACGTTCATCACACTCAACTTAAAATTAACCCACTACCAAAAGCGTAGCGACTTCAGGCCGCGAGAGATGAATCAATGAGATTTTCGGCGGTCGCAGCAAGGCGCGCGACGATTGCGGGATCATTCGATTTAAAGGCACGAAAGTTTCGCGTTTCGTGCGGCAGGTGCGGCGCTTCCGATTCGTCCTCTGCGCGCGCGACAAGTGCGGCGCTCAGCGTCGTCGAATCGGCGATGATAAACCACTCGCGCGCCAGGCCGTTTTCGCCCGTGAACGTGACGATCTTGATGTGCGGGTGGCGCGGCGGCTTCCAATCGGCCACGCCGAAGACATAAAGCTGCTCGGAGAGATCGGCGATGCGCAGGTAGCGATCAATGACCGCCTCCATGCGCGAAAGCTTCTCGAAACCGGCATAGATTCTTCCCCTGCGGTTGGTTCTCAGCAGCAGCGCGTTCTCGATAAGGAGGCTCAGGTATTCCAGACACGCTCCCTGCGAGCGGAATAGAAATGTCTCGCGTGCGTCGTACGTGCGACGTGAGATATTGGAGATAAAACCAAGGTCTGCCGTTTGAGCTGAGTTCGCAAGCTTTAAAGCCTGCTCGAACATCGAAAAGTTTTTCACTGCGCGCGCCAACCTCCTCGCGCCTTCAAAGGGCGAACAAGCATTACAACACAGAGCAGACTTCGCCAGCGTTACAAAAGTTTCGTTAAAGTATTGCTATGAAGAAAAGGATGAGGGATAAAGTAAAAGCATTCAAGTTGAATCAGCATTCCTTTCATCCTTCATCCTTGTAGACTTCATACTTTGCACACGTCGGCCTTGATTAATTGCAAATTGATTGTAATTATCCCGTCAGTTGGGCCAGAAGAGGTTGGATGAGCATGTCCTGGGCCAAAGATGAAGAAGTTGGCCCAAGGGATTCCCTGGAGTTGATCAGAATGAGGATAAGCGTATGGGTCGCTCGCGCCGCAGGCGCACTGTCGATGACTCTGATTTTCTGCGGCTCGACTGTGAACGCGCAAAACCTCTCTCCTGAAGAGCAGCGCATCGCGAGCTATGTCGACGCGCACACGGCGGAAGCCTTGCAGTTGTTGGAGAGGGTCGTCAACACGGAGAGCGCGACCTCCAATCTGGCCGGAGTCCGGCGCGTGGGGCGGATTTTTAAGACGCAGTTTGAATCCGTGGGCCTGACTGCGAAGTGGATAGAGATGCCCAAGGCTATGAACCGTGCAGGTCATCTGTTCGCCGAGCGCAAAGGCACGCGCGGGCGCAGGCTGCTCCTGATCGGACATCTGGACACAGTTCTTGAGGGCAAACGTTTTCAAAAAGACGTAGCGGTTGTGCGCGGCAACGGAACCGTCGATATGAAGGGTGGCAACATAGTCATCCTCTACGCCCTGAAAGCGCTTCATAATATGGGCGCGCTTGAAGGCACACGCCTGATCGTCGCGCTCACAGGCGACGAGGAGAACGTCGGCGCGCCAGTTGAAGTGAGCCGCCGCGACCTGCTCGAAGCAGCGCGCCGCAGCGACGTGGCCTTAGCCTTTGAAGCCGCCATCGGCGATACGGCGACGGTCGCTCGTCGCGGCTCAAGCGATTGGCGACTACAGGTCACGGGCCAGACGGCGCATTCGAGCGGAATCTTCGGCGAGGATACAGGAAGCGGCGCGATCTTCGAGGCGGCTCGCATCCTCAACGCTTTTTACGAACAGCTCAGAACTGAGCGCTACCTGACATTCAATCCGAGCGTGATGGTGGGCGGAACTGATGTCACGTTCGACGACCGGGAGGATCGCGGCACGGCGGGCGGCAAAACAAACGTCATCCCGCAGACGGTCATCATCAGGGGCGACCTTCGCTTTATCTCAGAGAAGCAAAGGGAGGCGGCCAAGGCGCGTATGCAGGAGATAGTCGCGCGCAGTCTTCCACTAACAAAGGCGCAGATTACCTTCGAGGATAATTACCCGGCCATGTCTCCGACAGAAGAGAACTACGCGCTGCTGAAGCTTTTCGATCAGGCGAGTCGCGACCTGGGCCTGGGCCAAGTCGAAGCGTTCGATCCGGGCGGGCGCGGCGCGGGCGACATCTCTTTTGTCGCGCCCCTGGTCAAAGGGCTCGACGGGCTGGGCGTGGAGGGCGGCGGCTCTCACACGCCGGACGAGTTTATGGAGCTGGATTCGCTCCCCAGACAGATCAAGCGCGTGGCACTGCTGATCTATCGACTGACAAGATAGGAGAAACTGATGAGAAAATTTTTTATGCTGTTCTTTCTTATCCTGATGGCATTAGCATTACAGGGCTGCGCCAGAGAGGCTGCTCCTCCAAACACGGCTGCGCCGAAAGAGGGGGCATCAGCACCGGCGGCAGCAAAGCCTAGCCCTTCGCCGAACGACCCGGCAATCAAGCCTCCGACTAAATAACAGACGCCTTAAATATTCAGATACTATCTACCGTCTGACTTGAGCGCATTGAGAAGCTTGTCGTGGATGCCGCCGAAGCCGCCGTTGGACATGATGGCGACGACATCGCCCGCGCGCAGCTCCGGCGCTAGATGACGCACGATCTCGTCCGCGCCGTCCAGACGGAGAGCGGGTTTGCCCTGCCCGCTGATGTCTCGCATCAATTGATCCGTGTCTAGCACGCGCCCCTTCTCCGTCGCTTTACTGCTATCAAAGACGCTGCTGATGACCACATAGTCAGCCGATTTGAAGGCGTGCGCGTAATCCTCTTGAAAAACCGCCAGGCGCGAAGACCACGAGCGCGGCTCGAAGACGGCAACCAGGCGATTCTGTTTGTACTTCGTCCTGAGCGCCTGCAAAGTCTCGCGCACGGCCGTGGGGTGATGCGCAAAGTCGTCTATGACCGTCACGCCGCGCTCCGTCCCGCGTACCTGCATACGACGGCGCACGCTCTTGAAAGAGCGCATCGCATCGTTAATCGCTTTCTGATTGATGCCCCAGGCATCTGCGGCGACGATCACGGCCAGGCAGTTGCGTATATTGAAATCGCCGATCAGCGTAGTTTCAAACTCGCCCCACTCCTGCCCCTCTCGGAAGACGCGAAAGCGCGCCAGCTCACCCGTGTAATCAAGATCGCGGGCCTGCCACCTGGCGTCTTCACACGTGCCGAAGGTTTCGAGGCGTGTGTAAAGGCGCTCGCCCATCTCTGCGACCACTTCGCGCACGACTGGGCTGTCCCATCCGGCGATCAGTCTGCCATTGCCGGGCACCAGGTTCATCAGCCGACGAAAGGCCGTCTTGACCGCCGAGAGGTCTGCGTAGATGTCCGCGTGATCGAACTCTATATTGCCGACGATGGCTAGCTCCGGCAGGTAGTGCATAAACTTCGGGCCTTTGTCGAAATAGGCGGTGTCGTACTCGTCGCCTTCGATCACGAAATAGTCGCTCTGTGTGACGCGAAAGCTCTGGTTGAAATTCTGCACGACTCCGCCGACCAGAAAAGTCGGATCGAGCCCGCCCTGATCCATGACCCATGCCGCAATGCTCGCGGTCGTCGTCTTGCCGTGAGTGCCCGCGACCACCAGCGAGCGGCGTCCACGTATAAACTCCTCCTTGACCGTCTCGGCCTGCGAGCGATAGAGCAGCTTACGATTCAAAGTCTCTTCGACTTCCGCGTTGCCGCGCGGGATGGCGTTGCCGACGATGACGCAATCGGGCGCAGGGCTGAGATGCTCTGCGCTGTATCCCTGCATGACGGGGATACCAAGGTCTGCCAGCATCGTCGACATTGGCGGATAAACATTTTCGTCCGAGCCGGTCACACGATGGCCGCGCGCCTGTAACATTCCGGCCAGAGAGGCCATCGCCGTCCCACAGATTCCGATCAGGTGATAGTGCATAAGCTTTTAGTGTTTGTCTTGAGAACGAATTTTAACTGGATGTATGGAACACGGCGTTTCACCAAAGAGGACACAGAGATGACACAGAGGATTGAATTGTTTCTCTGTGTAACCTCCGTGTCCTCTGTGTCTCTGTGGTGAGTTATCAAGTTTCGTCACACTCAACTTAACCGGAACAAGCCCGGTCACTGCCGCTTTTTTAGTAAAGCATAAAAGGGAAGAGTGCTCGTCTTAGCGTAAACTTCCGGGGGCATGTCCATAAAGTCTCCCTCTTTGATCTTCTTAGGCTTTCTGGTTTGAAGGTCCAGATAGCGTGTCTTCTCCTGCAACAACTTGCTTTTGGAATCATAGAAGCGGTCGCGAATAATAATCACGTCGCCCAGGAAGGTACGCATCTCCGCGCGAAGCTTCGCCAGCGTGCCGTCGCTCCGATAGTAGTAGCTGTTGAACTGGGCCCAATCGCCGGACGGGCTCGTCAGGTCTATATTGACGACGACGGGCTCGCCCGTCGAACCCGTCCAGGCAGTGGCAGCGCTGTAAACCTCTGCGCGTTGAAGCGCGCGCTTGGTTTTGAACTCCTGCCAGCGCGCGGGCTCGTCGCCTGTCTCGTACGCCCTCGTATCTCCAAAGAGACGCCCGGCGCGCGCGTTGCGCTTCGTGTAGGCGTCCATCTGCTTGCTGTAGGCTTCAATCGAAGCGATGTTGTCCGCAGGGCTCTGCGCCTGTAAGACGGCGGCACGCGAAGTATTAATGCTTAAGGGCGGGCAAGCCACAAGCAGCGCGAGGCAGATGATCAAAAGGGTTCGTCGCATCATATTTTCTACACGGAACTGAAGGCCGAAAAGTTTTGCCGCACGTCTGCGGCCCTTGGAGTCCGGTCAGTCCGGGCTCAAAGTTTTTTCAGCAGGGCGTAGAAGGGAAGCTCCGTGCTTTTCATATAGACGGGAATAAGTTTCGCTTCGAGTGCGGCAGCATCGCCGCAGGGCTTTTGCTGGCTCGTTTGAAAATCAAAGCAGCGAGAGAAATCCCTTATCAGGATGGCGAAGGTCTTCGGGTCATAGCTGCGGTCGCGTATCGCTTCCATATTGCCCGCCTTGATAAAAAGCTCCGAGTGAATCTTGGCCAGCGTCCCGTTCTCGCGGAAATAGTATGTGACCTTCTGGCTGGATTCCATCGCCTGGCTTGAAACAAGAGCGATCAGGGGCTTGTCTTTCCTGAACCAGACGACGGCCGAAGCCTTGTTCTCCGTCTCTTGCTCGCTAGAGACCTCTTGCCAGTTGGCCGCAGTGGATTCCGAAGTGTTGACGAAGAAGCGGCGCGCCTGCGGATTCTGTTTGGCGTAAGCATCCAGCTCGTCCGTGTATTTTTCGACCGCCACGATGCGCGGCGCTGTCTGCGTAGGTTTGGGCAGCGTGCGCCGCTGCGTAGGCGTTTGCGCCGCGACCGTCAAGGAAAACGCGCAGGGGAGCGCCAGCAGGCAAAGTGTCTTGAGAGTTCGTCGCATATCTCCCTCCATCAAATTTTTCAAGGCTTCTTCAGCAAAGGGTAAACTGCGAGCGCCTTGTTGTTTCGATGTACTTATGTATTCTTAGTCTCTTCTTTAGGCGGCTTCTCCGACAGCGCCGCGCGCGACGGGCAACGTGAAAGAGAAAGTCGAGCCGCGTCCCAGCTCGGACTTGACGTTGATCTCGCCGCCGTGCAGCTCTACCAGTTGCTTGGTGATGTAGAGCCCCAGCCCGGTGCCCTTTTCGCCGCGCGTGGCGCGACTGCGCGCCTGCTCATACTTGTCGAAAAGACGCTCCACGTCTTCGGGTGCAATGCCGACCCCCGTATCCGAAATAGAGATGCGCACCCTGCCGTCCAAGGGCTCTGCCTTTAATTGGACAGTGCCTCCCTTGCCCGTAAATTTGACGGCGTTGGAGAGCAGGTTGACGATGACGCGCCTGAGCTTTGGACGGTCGGCTTCGACCAGCGGCAGCCCCTGCGGGATATGTTCTTCGAAGGTGAGGCCCTTCTCGCGCGCCAAGGGCTCCATCGTCTCGCGCGCTTCGTTTATCAGGGAGCGCAGGTCAATCGAAGCGATGTCCAGACGCAGCGAGCCGGATTCCAGTTTCGAGGCATCCAGCAGATCGTTGACCAGCTCGATCAGGCTCTGCGCGTTGCGCTCCATCATCGCGACCATATTCTGCTGTTCGGGCGAGAGCTTGCCCAGACGGCCGGAGGTGAAAAAACTGATGACGCCGCTGATGACCGTCAGGGGCGAGCGCAGGTCGTGTGTGGTGAGCGCCAGGAATTCCTCTTTCATCTCGGCCAGCTCGCGCAGCTTCGCGTTGGCCTCGTTCAGTTCGCGGTTGGTCTCGTTGAGTTGCTGGTTGAGCTGTTCGAGCTGTTCGCGTTTCTCTTCCAACTCGGCGAGCACGGCCACGAAATCGCGGTTCTGTTGTTGCAGCTCCTCGATGGCCGAATCGTCCGCCTCTACGCCGAAGATGGCGCGCAGCTCCTCTATGCGATTCTTCACCTGAGGGATTGCCGCGCGCGGCATCCACTTGACGAGGGAGACGCGCGTGCCTTCGCCCTCTGCCGTCTTGATGTCGAACTCGTCCATCAGCTTGCGCGTGCCGGAGAGCCCGACGCCAAGCCCGGAAGCCGAGCGATAAGTGCCGCGCATGATGGCGCGCAAAGTGGCTTCGTCAATCCCTGGCCCGTCGTCGCGCGCCATCAACAGCAATCCCATATCGGGCCCGCGCTCGGCCACGGAGAGCGTGATCGCGCCGGACTTGGCGTACTCGTAAATATTGCGCGTGATCTCCGAGACGGCCGTCGTAATCTTGATCTGCGTCGTCGAGTCGAAACCCATCTCGCGCGCCAGACGCCTGACGCGCTCGCGCACCTTCACAATATCGGCCTCGCGCCGGACATACACATCGCCGAGTCGTGTGGAAACAATGTCTTTCATAAAGAAGTTTTCAGTTTTCAGTTTTTAGTTTCCAGTTTCCAGAAAAGATGACCTGCTTTTACTGATAACTGAAAACTAAAAACTGATTCCTGATTACTTACCTTGCGACCAGCACTGTCGCGTCGTCTGAGCCGCGCCCGTAATCGCGCATCAGGATGCCTGCCAGCATCTGTGGGCTTCTGTTTAAGAGCCCAGGATAAGATTGTATGTCCCAGGACTCGCTCAAGCCATCGCTCGCCATCAGGACGGTCGCGCCCTCCGCCCAAGGATACGTCCACAGGCGAAGGCTATTGCCAAGCCTGAGGCCGAGCGTTCCGTTAGCCGAGATCGGTGCGATGTGCTCCGCCGAGCCGAACACACGCACAGCGATATTGCCGACACCCGCATACTGAAACGTTTCCGCAGCATGGTCAAGAATGACGATGCCCATCACCGCGCCGCGCGTGGCGCGCAGAGCATCGTGTGCGGCGCGCAACAATTCGTCCGGCCGCTCGCCCATCCAATCATCGAGCACGTCAAGCGCTACGCGCGAAGCCTCTTTCGCCCCCTCTCCATGACCGAGCCCGTCTACCACCGCCAGCAGCGTTTTATCATTACGCTGCTTGATACAGTAAGCATCGCCGTTGACAACTTCGCCCGGATGAGGCTGTGTCCAGATGCCGAACCGTCTGGCCTCTTCTCGGACTGGCGCGGCGTTTCCCTCTTCGCCTTGGGCGACCCACTTGCGCGCGAGCATGGCCGTCCCGTGAGAGGTGCGACGCTGTTGCGCGAGCGTGAGCCTGCCTGTCGTCGGCACGGTCGAGTAAATATCGAACTCGTCCGTCAGACGGCGAATCGCGCCGAGCCCCGCGCCGAGACTGCCGCTCGTGGAGACGCCGTCACGAATCGCGCGATCCATATTATAAATGCCGGGCCCTGTATCCCAGTAAAAAAGTTCAAGCCCGGGATCATCGCCCGGCGTTTCCGTAAAATGAAGCCAGCCGCCGCCGCTCGCATAAGTCGCGGCGTTGGTCCCTATCTCCTGCACGACGATGTCTATCTCGGCCAGCTCACGCTCGCTGAAACCGAGCCCACTCGCAAAGTCATGCACGGCGCGCCGAGCATTACCGACCTGCGCCTCGTGATTGATCTCTATGGAAGTGATTTCGCGCAACGAAAAGCAGGGATGAGGGCAGAGGGATGAGGGATGAATGATTGAGTGAATGCTTCAAGTGATTCACTCATTCAAACCCTTTCATCCCTCATCCCTCATCCCTCATCCCTTTCTCAGTTTCGCCAGCGCACGATGGTGACGCGTGTACCCTCGCCTGCGTTCGACTCGATCTGAAATTCGTGAACCAGTCGTTTCGAGCCGGGAAGACCTTTGCCAAGGCCCTTGCCTGTCGAAAAGCCGTCGCGCATGGCCGCCTCTATGTTGGGAATGCCTGGGCCTTCGTCTTCAAATATGAGGCGCAGGCCCACCCCGCGCAACGCCTCTGTGGGTTGCGCGATCAGGCGTCCGCGCTTCGCATACTTGACGACGTTGCGTGCCAGCTCGGAGGTGACGGTCGCCAGCCGTGTCTGGTCTATCATGCGAAAGCCAAGCGCAGCGGCCAGCAGGCGCACTTCGCCGCGCGCGACCATAATGTCATGCTCGTTTTCAAGAGAGATTGACTTGGCGTCCAAGCGTGATGAACTCCTCGTCCCCGTGCTCGTCCTCGTCGCCGGCGTTGAACTCACAGCGCAGCAGCTTAAAACCTTCGTCCACGTTGAGGACGGTCTCCACGCCGCTCAGCTCAAGTCCCAGCTCGACGAGCGTGATGGCGACCGCAGGCTGCATGCCGACGACGACCGTGCGTGCGTCCATAATGCGCGCCATCGCCGCGATGTCCGAGAGCATGCGGCCGATAAATGAATCGACCATCTCAAGCAGCGAGATGTCTATCAACACACCGCGCGCGCCCGTACGCTCCAGCTCCGAGAGGATACGCTCCTGTAGCTGGATCACTGTCTGATCGTCCATATCAACCTGGATTGGCACAATCAGCACACGGCCAAGTTTGAGGATCGGTATGCGCGCACCATTCATCTGTTTTTTACTCCGTGAAAAAGATGCCAGTGTCAGATGCCAGATGTTAGTAAAGGACAGCACCGTGCTTTCTAACATCCAGCATCCGGCATCTGCTTTTTATTCGCGCCGCTTCTGCTCTTCGGTAATGCTCGCTCCGTGCGCGGCGAGCTGGGCCGCAGTCGATTGCGCCACTGTGCCCGTCCCGTTCGAGAGATGTGCGAGCGCCCTGGCCGGGACGACCGTACGACCGATCATCTCGAACGCGAGCCTGATGCCGTCGGACATCTGCGCGCGAGTCGTGATCTGTGTCAGGTCAATGCCGAGCTGAACCATCGTCTGCGCAATCGCCGGAGAGACGCCCGTCAAAATACAGCGCGCGCCCATCAAGCGCGCCGCCGTGACAGTCTTGATCAGATGGTTGGCGACGAGCGTGTCCATCGTCTTAACGCCTGTGATGTCCAGGATGGCGATGGTCGAGCCCGTTTGCACGATCTTTTGCAGAAGGGATTCCATCATCAACTGCGCGCGGCGCGAATCCAGCGTGCCGATGATCGGAAGGGTGAGAATCTTATCCCAGACCTTGATGACGGGTGTGGATAGTTCCATCATGTCCTGACGCTGCTGGCGTATGATCTCTTCGCGCGAGCGTATGTAGTTCTCGACCATGACGAGACCCATCTTGTCCAGCAGCTTGGTGAAATACATCATCTCGCTGACCATCGCGTCACTGTTTCCCTCAAGCTCTTCGGCCATGAGCGGCAACAAGGTGTTGCGCAGGGATAGAATGTAGGTCGCGTTCTCAAGCGGCGTGTAGCCCTTGACGGCGCGCGCGTGCGAAATCTGGTTGAGGAAAGCGCGCAGCTCGTCGAAGGCAGGCGATTCGAACTCGCCGTAATCGGAATCCCTGATCGAGCGCGCCAGCATGTCTACGATCTGCTGCGACTGGCGGCGCAAGTCCTTCTTCGGAATCAACTCGTCACGAAACTCGCCGGACTCAAGGCGATCCTTGATCCAGAGACTGATAATCTCGTCGTGCCGCTTCTCTAACAAGCTGACGACGTGCGGCTTATCCTGCGCCGGGGCGCTCTCTTCTTCCTGCGCTCTATTTTCAACGGCCATCTCTAATCCTCACAAAAAGCGCGCCGGTACAAAACTCTGGGCGCACCCGTTTTATACAAGGGGGTGATTTATGCCGCAAGCTATTCCTTCGGCGCGGCGCTCTAGCGTTTGGAGCAATGGCAATTATCTTAACATCGCGACGGGGAAAAGCAACCACGCAAGCTCGGAATGTGAGGGGATTTGTAAAAGTAAATAAGGAGCGCAAGAACATGCTCTCAAAAATCGAACTCTATCTTAAGGCATTAGCGACATGGGGTCTTGCTGAGGCTCGACCAGCAACGCACGTTCTACGATCTCCTGTACGACAAAGTCCGGGCGCTCGGTCTCGACCAGGCGCGGGTCGAACCCGTTATTCCAGACATAGACGGCGCGGCTAAAGTGCTGGTTGAGGAAGGGAACCAGATAATTTGAGAACGAGTCGCGAAACATGACTACTCGCGGCAGGTTCTGCTCTTTCCGCTCCGAGGTCATCAGCGGCAAAGTATTGCTGGTGTAACCGGACGACTCGATAGAGAATTTGCGCGAGCGCATTCGGATGTACTCTTCGGTCGTCACGTCATCGACGCCTAGCATCGCTGCGAGGTCTAGACCGCTCGTTTGCTCGCTGTAAATCTCGAAATCCGACTCCGCCATTGGTTGCAGGCGGGGGTCTGTCTTTCCGAGTTCTCGCATGATCGCCTGATAACCGACGAACGCTCCGTAATCGTTCCAGTGCGTATCCGTCCGATGGTAAAGCCGCGCGCGACCCTTAGCTTCACGGAGCGCTGGTCTCAAGTCCAGAACGGTCACGTCCGAATGCGCTTTCATAAAGGCTAAAAGTTGATCCAAGCGTGATTCGTGTTTGCCGCGCGTCATCGCGTCCGGCATGTATTCCGGATAAACGGAATGTTTCTCCGGCGCAATGACGAAGATGTATGGTATGCCGCGCTCTTTAAGCCACGCGCGCCGCGTCTCAAGGATATGTTGCCACTGGGCCAACTGCTGAGGCGTCAAAGGGCGCGCGCCTCTGTAGGTCTCAAGCGAGCTATCAAAGGGAGGCTGGAAAAGCCAGCCCTCTTTTCCTAAGATCACCTGACGCGAAGAGGAAACCCCTAGCACGTTCACTTTAAATCGCGCCTGCCATCCGATCAGCGTCTGACGAAAACCGAAGCGGTCTTCAAAATAGGCCCTGAACTTTTCCGGAAACAGTCCGACGGCGTGACGGTTTAAGGCGAGCCGGGGAAACGGCGCGAGCGTGCGATTCTCTCTATGAGCCGGTGACAGATCAATGTGCAGCAACATGCCCAGCACGGGAAGAACGAGGGCCGTGAGGAAAAAGACGATCAACATCGTCTCCTCTACACGTCGCGGCAGCAGCCGCTCCTGTTTTTCCGTGGATGTCTTCACTCGCTTAGAATCTGAAATAGATAAATGGATTGTAAGTTCCCGCCGCAGAGAGCGCCGCCGAAGCGACAAAGATTAAGACCAGCATCGCCATGTTAAAGAGCCGCGCGCCGAACTCAAGAATCATGGCGCTCGTTCCACGCGCTTCTCTCACAATGCGCTCCTGCCACTCACGCAAAGTGGGAAGAAGCGGCAGAGAGCCCAACACGCCAAGCGCCAGAGCCAGTATCACCTCGTTATTAAGGAACATCGCCACGTTGTAATCCTGGCCTGCGCTCGTCGCATGAAATCCCGCCATCGCCCGCAGATAAAGAAGCGCACCGGAGAGAGAGTCCGCGCGAAAGAAGACCCACGCTACCATCACGACCATCAAAGTATAGATATGGCGCAGAGCGCGCGGGCGACGTTGTAGCCATGCGGAAAGCCCCAGCCGCTCGATCACCAGAAACGCTCCGTGGAACAGACCCCACACGACGAACGTCCAGCTTGCCCCATGCCACAGCCCGCACAAAAAGAAGACGATCAGCAGGTTAAGATAAATACGCCAGCGCGGCCCTCTTACGCCCAGCGGAAAAAACAGGTAGTCGCGAAACCACGTCGAAAGCGAGATGTGCCAGCGTCTCCAAAAATTTGTGATCGAGTCAGCGATATACGGGTAATCAAAATTCTCAGGGAAGTGAAACCCGAACATTCTGGCTAGCCCAATAGCCATATCTGAATAGCCGGAGAAATCGAAATAGATTTGCAGCGTGTAACAGACCACGCCCAGCCATGCCATGCCAGTCGTCAGTTGATCCAGCGGCGCGTTAAAGATGCTGTCAGCCGGAAAGGCAACCGCGTTGGCGATAATCATCTTCTTGCCAAAGCCTATGATGAAACGCCTGATGCCTTCGGCAAATTCCGGACGGCTGACGAAGCGCTCCCTTAACTCCCTGGCAATATCTGAGTAGCGCACAATCGGCCCCGCGATCAGATGCGGAAAGAGCGTG
>DATLMN010000052.1:0-11944 GCA_035537255.1 Pyrinomonadaceae bacterium
GTCAGCGAAGACGGGACGCTGTCAGCGCCTTAAGAAAAATAATCTTCCGCAAAACCAGATAAGTGAAAAGCGGGGGCAAGCCCACCTTCCTCACCTGCGAATATTTAAGAGTTGAGAGACTAAGACTCAACCGGCATTACCTCTCAAGTCAGGAAGGGTGGCTTGCCCCCGCCGCTTGATTAACTTCTACGCTTTTTATTCTGAGCGCATCTGTGCTTTGCCAATCAAAGTACTTGACAAAGCTAAGAGCGGGTGTACAATTAGTGTCCAGTGGCGACCATTCATCATCTACGTCCTGTGCCGGAAACAAGCGAGCAGCCGCCCGCCCTGCACGAGCGCGCGATGGACAATCTGCGCTTTATACGCGAGACGATGGAGCGCGCATCGTCCTTTACGGCTGTCTCCGGTTGGGCTCAGGTCGCCATCGGCGTGACTGCGCTCGTCGCGGCGCTTCTGGCCGCGCGTCAACAGAGCGCCAGAAACTGGCTCGTCGTGTGGGTCGCCTGCGCTTTGCTCTCGCTGGCGATTTCAGGCTGGGCCATGAGTCGTAAAGCGAGGTCGCTGGAAACGCCGCTGCTGTCAGCGCCGGGCCGCAAAGTCGCGCTCAGCCTCGCACCGCCCATCATCGCCGGTGCGCTCCTGACAGCCCTCTTTTACAGAGTCGGGCTGGCGGGGGATATTCCGGGAATGTGGCTGCTGATGTACGGCACTGGCATCGTGACGGGCGGCGCATTTTCCGTCCGCATCGTTCCGGTGATGGGCCTGTGCTTTATGATCGTTGGCGCTCTTGCGCTCTTTTGTCCGGCGGCGTGGGCCAACTATTTTATGGCCTTAGGATTCGGCGGGCTGCATATCATCTTCGGCATTATTATCGCTAGGAGGCACGGTGGCTAAACAGAGCAGCAGCGCGCTCAAGCAACATCATCCGCCGCAGAAGAAGCGCGCGGAGGCGCGCTCCTTGCGCGGCATGCGCGGAGAGGATAGCAGTCCGACCGCACTGGACAGGCTGATACACGAACGCCTGCGCCTTGGGATAGTGAGCGCCTTGGCCGTCAACGAATCGCTCACCTTTAATGATCTGAAGGGATTGCTGAAGACAACGGATGGCAACCTGAGCGTGCATGCGCGCAAGCTCGAAGACGCAGACTACATCACCTGCACGAAATTCTTCGACGGGCGGACGCCCAAAACGGCCTATCGCCTGACGGCCTCCGGACGGCGCGCCTTAGAACGCTACCTAGATCACATGGAGGCTCTGATTCAATCGACGCGCGCACGCTAAATCGGCGGCGCGCTTTTTTTTGAACGCTTGCTTTGCAATGTAAAGGGCTTTGCTATAAGCCTAAGTGAAAAGTGGCCTGTCGAAACTTGCGCGTGACGGAAAGAGGTTTACCACTCATGAACGAGAGAACAAAAAGAGGGCTCGATTGTATAGAGGCCGCGCTGCTTTTGGGCGTCACGGGCGATGCGTTGTTGCGTGCGACGCCCTGGGGCATCAACGTCCTGCTGTGGACGGCAGTATTGGCGGTGGCTTTCGTCGCGCTGGTGATGCGCTGGCACGTCGCTCTGCTCAAAGCCGAAGGGCGCTGGCTCGTTTTCCCTCTGGTCTTCTTCGCGGCCGCCTTCGCCTGGCGAGACTCGCATGTCCTGAAGTCTCTGGATTTTATGGCGCTGCTGCTGGTGCTGGCGCTGATGGGATGGCGCGCGCATGGACGAATGATTCGTCTGGCGGGCGTAATGGAATACGCGCTCGCCATCCTAGTCTCTGTCGGCAACGCGCTTTTCGCTTTCTTTCCGCTGGCGCTGAGCGATGTCCGTTGGAAAGAGTTGCGCGGGTTCGGCTGGTCGCGCCACGTCTGGGCGGTCGTGCGCGGATTGCTGATCGCGCTGCCGCTCCTGTTTGTCTTCGGCCTGCTGTTTATGGCAGCCGACGCTGTCTTTGCAGGGTTCGTCAACAAAGTCTTTCACGTAAACTTTGAGACGCTCTTTTCGCACCTCTTCCTGATCCTCTTCCTGACCTGGATCGTCGGCGGTTTCCTGCGCGGCGCGTTTATAGGCGAAGGTGTTTCCGCTTTAAAGAACGAGCCGCTGATGGTTACGCTAGGGCTCAATACTTCCACGACCCAGATGATCAAAGACGGGACGACCGAAGGCGCTGGAAATAAAGCGCAGCAGATTTCAGGCACGCTGCGGACGGGAATCGTCGAGATAGGCGTAGTGCTGGGGCTGCTCAATCTTCTTTTCTTAAGCTTCGTTCTGGTGCAGATAAAATACTTCTTCGGGGGCGCTGGTCTTGTGCAGGCGACTACGGGTTTGACCTACTCGGAATATGCGCGGCGCGGCTTTTTTGAGTTGGTGACGGTGGCGACGCTGGTGTTGCCGCTGCTGCTCGCGGCGCACTGGCTGTTGCGTAAAGATAATCCCATACACGAGCGCATCTTTCGCGCGCTCAGTAGTGTGCAGATCGTCCTTCTCTTCGTCATCATGGCCTCGGCAGTCGGACGCATGCGCCTCTACCAGAGCGAGTACGGGCAGACGGAGCTGCGCATCTACACGACCGCTTTTATGGGATGGCTGGCGCTGGTTTTCGTCTGGTTCACTTTGACTGTGCTGCGCGGAGCACGCGAGCGCTTCGCCTGCGGCGCGCTCGTCACGGCCTTTTTGATGATAGGCTTGCTGCACGTGATCAATCCGGATGCGTTGATCGTGCGCGCTAATATGAGGCTTGCGCAGACGGGGCGCGGTTTCGATGCTTACTATGCTGCCGCGCTGAGCGCGGACGCCGTGCCGACGCTCGTCGAGGCGTTGCCCGCTGCGAGCCATTACGATCAATGCGTCATTACCAAGAGCCTGCTCAGGCGATACGACGAGCTGGGTAGCAGTGATTGGAGGAGCTGGAATCTGGCTAGAGCCGGAGCGCGCAGGGCGATTGAGAATCATCTCCTGGGATTAAGAGAAGCCGCTTGCCCGCAATTAATGTCTCCGTCCACGGTTTCGCCAGCAGCGCCGGTTGCGCCGCCCGGCGTAGCGCCCGCAAGCGAAGTGCAGAATTGATGCGACGAACTCCACGGCCTCATAGTGAGAGCGCGCCGAAGCAGTTGCAATGAATCTGCTTCGACGCGCTCTACACTTCGACTCGATGAAGTAGAAGACCCAACAGACATTACTCGTACGGCTTCGTACAGAAGAGCAGGTGTTTGATAATCTATAAGAGGAATAAGCCTGAGACCCTCTTTAATTTATAACGGCAAGGCTTAGAGCAGGCGTATAATCCGGCTTTAAGTCCGGTGGGAGTTCTGTGAACAATAGCGAGCGGGGGGCGAGAAAGAGAGATGGCGAAGCTCAAGGACAGGATTAAAACTGCGCTTGACGAAAGCCGCATGCTGATCCTGGGCGCGCAGGTGCTGTTGGGCTTTCAATATCGCTCGGTCTTTGAATCCGGCTTTGACAAGCTGCCGTTCTCTTCACAATATCTCAAGCTCTGCGGCTTGTGCCTGATGCTCATCGCCGTCGGCCTGATCATGTCGCCAGGCGCATATCACCGCATCGTCGAAGAGGGCGAGGACACGGAGCGCGTCCATCGCTTCACCTCGAACATCATGGGACTGGCGCTGATGCCCTTCGCTTTGGGCTTTAGCCTTGATCTCTACGTGGCGGCAGAGAAAGTGATGGGGCGCACAGCAGGAATCGTGGCGGGCGCTGCGCTTGGCCTCGTCGCGCTCTTTTTATGGTACGGGCTTGAGGCCATACGACGGCGCGAGCGCGAGCCAAGGATTATGGAGAAGGAGATGGAATCGAAGAAGGAAGAGCAGGAGGACGAAGAGGGCACGAAGCTGAAAGACAAGATAGAGCAGGCGCTCACAGAGATGCGTGTCGTGCTGCCTGGCGCGCAGGCGCTGCTCGGATTCCAGTTCGCCTCTATGCTCGTAGAGGGCTTCGACAAACTGCCTGCCTCTTCAAAGTATGTACATCTGGCGAGCCT
This sequence comes from Pyrinomonadaceae bacterium, assembly GCA_035537255.1. Taxonomy (GTDB): domain Bacteria; phylum Acidobacteriota; class Blastocatellia; order Pyrinomonadales; family Pyrinomonadaceae; genus DASQYE01. The sequence goes on from DATLMN010000052.1 coordinate 3,983, forward strand.
CGCCATGATCGCCATCAGCGTCGTCCTGTTGATGACGCCAGCCGCTTATCATCGTATCGTAGAGCGCGGCCATGAGACGGAACACTTTCACAATTTTGCCAGCCGTATATTGATCGCGGCGATGTTTCCGCTGGCGCTCGGCATGTGCGGAGACTTCTTCGTCGTCATACGCAGGATCACGAACTCTGCCACCGCAGCCGTCACGGGAGCGGCTGTGATGCTCCTCTTCTTTTATGGTCTCTGGTTCGGTTACACTCTCTATCGCAGAGGCCAGCAGGGTGAAGCAAATCTGGCATCGGCTGCCAATGACAACAAGCAATACGCTTCACGTTAATCAAACTTTTATTCTCTGGATGCTCAGCAATGGGCACGAGTCTGATTCCAACTTTGTTCCAGATTAAATGATGACTGTGGATGGAGAGCACAGGCGCGATCTGCTGCGCGAATATCTGGCTTACATACAGGTCGAAAAGGGCCTCGCGCAGAACTCTCTGGAAAGCTACAGGCGCGACCTCTTACGGCTCGTGGATTGGGCCAACAAACAGGGAAAGCCCGTCGAGCAGTTAACGCGCAGCGATTTAAGGAGCTGGATCGCAGAGCTTTCGCGCGAAGGGCTCGCGCCTTCAAGCGTCTCACGCGCGGTCAGTGCGGCGCGCGGACTCTTCCGTTTCCTGATGCTCGACGGGCATATCAAAATACATCCGGCCGAAGACCTCTCGACGCCGCAAAAAAGCGCGCCTCTGCCACGCTTCCTGACAGAAGACGAGATGGAGCGGCTGCTACACGCGCCGGACATTGAGACGGCTGAGGGTTTGCGTGATCGCGCGATGCTCGAATTGATGTACGCCACGGGCCTGCGCGTCACAGAGCTGGTCTCTTTAAAAGTCGCAGACCTTGACTTAGACGGCGGAACAATCCTTTGTCACGGCAAGGGCAGCAAGGAGCGGCGCGTCCCCATAGGCAAGAGCGCCACGCACTGGCTTGAGCGATACAAGGGAGCGCGCGCACGTGCAGGCCGTGGTAACGTTCCACGCCTTTTTCTTAATAGCGCGGGCGGCCCGCTCACCAGACAGATGACCTGGAGCGCGATCAAACGTTATGCTGCGCGCTTGAATCTGGCAGACATTTCGCCGCACACCCTGCGCCATAGCTTCGCCACTCATCTCTTGCAGCGCGGCGCTGATTCACGCTCGGTGCAGGCCCTTCTGGGCCACAGCGACATCTCGACCACGCAGATTTACACGCACATCACAGACCGCCACATGCGCCAGACCTACGACCGCTTTCACCCGCGCGCACACGAAAGCAGGGATGAGGGCGGAGGGATGAGGGATGAATAAGAAAGCATCCAAGTTGAATTAGCATTCCTTTCATCCCTCCGCCCTCATCCTTCATCCCTTCGTTCCGCCTTCATCCTTTCCAAAGCTTAGGCTGACAAGTTAAAATTCATGAGGGCGCGCGTGGCGTGCGTATCGAAAAGTTTTATTGAAGAGAATTTTCAGGAGATCAAAGCTTTTATGAAGAAGGTCTTGATTATAGCCATCGTCGTCGGCGTGGTGTTGACGGTCATCATCCTCGGCCAGAGGGGCGGCTCGTCAGTGAGTAAACAGAGTCGTGCGGGCGGGTCGCAAACGCCTGTGGTGGCGCGCGTGCCAGCACATTTCGAAGAGGTAAGCAGTCTGAGCCAGTTGCCGCCGACGCTGCCGCCGGAGCGTTTCTTCGGTCAGGCACGAAAGGCTTATCAGGTTGCCAAAGAGATTCCGCAAACGCTGGCGCAGCTTCCATGCTACTGCTATTGCGATGAGTCGTTCGGGCATAAGAGCCTGCACAGTTGTTACGAAAGCACCCACTCTTCGGAGTGCGCCGTCTGCGTCAACGAAGCGCTGCTTGCTTACCGCCTGCAAAAAGAGCAGGGCTTAAACCCGCAGCAGATACGTGAGCGCATCATCGCAGAGTTTTCAAGACAATAAGTTCAGTGAAAAGAGTTGACACAGAGAGAGCCCGCGAATGCCTGGACGTTCGCGGGCTATACTGTTTTTGAATTAGAGTAGATGGCTCGGTCTAGATCGTGGCCGGTGTGCGGCTGACTGCTTATTTGTTGCCGGTCTGTGTGGCAACGAGCGCGGGCGTCTCTATCTGAAGATTTTGGAGAATAGTTTTCAGTTGCTCGAAATCGCCCTGATAGACGACGTAATCGTTGTGGCCCATGGAAGTTTGCCCGCCCTGTGGGCGCGCCATCTTTTGCGAGGTGGCGATGATGATGGCGACGACCTCTTGCAGGCGTGCGCGCTCGCGCAGGCCGCGAGCGATGACCAGACTTCGCGCCGGAGGCATGTCCGTATCCATCAGGATCAGGTCCGGCGTCTCCTGTTTAAGTTTCGAGAGCGCCTGCTCGTCGTTGGCCACCTCGATTACTCTATGGCCGCGTTTTTCGAGTAATAGTCCTAAGCCGGAGTAAGTCTCCTCGCTATCGACTATGATCATGATGGTGCGGGCCGTCACGCTAGTTTTAGTCTTCCTTCTGAGACGAAGCGTTATCAAGGCGGAATGTTCTATGTCAAAGTTTGCGGCGTGTCAATGGCTGGTCTGCTATATTGTGTGCATGCGCGGTCTTTAATCAACAATATATTGGATAAATTTTACCGGAATGACCATATCCTTAGACAACGCCGTGTCGCCGCTTGATCTGGATTATCTGCGGCGCGCCGTCCAGCTGGCCCTCGAAGCGGAGAGGCTCGGCAACCTGCCCATCGGAGCAGTCATTACGCTCGACCGTGAAGTGATCGGTGAAGCGGGCAACGCCCTTCTAGTCCCGCATTATCATCCGGGCCGTCATGCCGAGATGGAGGCGATGGCGCGCGTCGACGCCGCGCTTTGGCCCAAGAGCCGAGAGATGACCTGCTACACGACGCTTGAGCCCTGCGTGATGTGTATGGGCGCGCTGCTCCTGCACGGCTTTGGTCGCGTCGTCTTCGGCACGTCCGATCCGGAGGGAGGTACGGGCCAGATGCTTTCTCACCTGCCGGATTATTATGCGGGCGGCACGGAGGGTGTTCCGCTGTGGATTGGCCCTGTCCTGCCAGAGCTTTGCGATCCGCTCTACGCCCGCGTCAAAGAACGCTTTGACCGTTTGCCCTGCGGTAAAGCCAATTTTTCGTGAAAGAGAATCAATCCGCGCACATTATTAAGGGTCAAGCCACAGGAACGCTGGCGAAGATAATAAAACTTCGGACGAATGAAAATGTTGACAGGGACGGGCTGCTCTTTTTAAGATGAGCCGCCTCGTTCATTTGCTCTGAGGAGCGATTAATAGTTAAGAATCAGTTTGTCATCCTCGCATGCACCGGCTTTTATCTCATCAGAGACGGGGTAGTGTTGGCAGACGTGCCCTGTCATGTTCCGTTCAGCTCATTGGTCAAAACTATCCAGGCGGAAACCAAAGCATTCCAGGCGTAAAGAAGCGGAAGAGGAGAAGACTATGCGCAGCACCCTACTTCGTAGCATCGCAGCGTGGAGCAAAGGATTCGGGCTTTGCCTGATCATTATGTTGGCTCTCATGAGCGTCGCCCTCGGGCAAACGCAAATTACCACAGGCGTCATAGAGGGAACGGTCACGGACGAGGCGGGCGCTGTCTTGCCCGCCGCCAACGTCGAAGTAAAAAATCTGGACACCAACGCGAGCAAAACTTTATCCACCAACGAGGATGGACGATTCGTCTTCTTACAGTTGCCGCCCGGTCGCTATACGCTCACGGCCTCAAAGCAGGGCTTTGCGACACTCGTTCAGGAAGAGTTTCCACTCACCGTCGGTCAGGCCATCTCGCTCGATCTGAGGATGAAAGTCTCCGGCGTGGAAGAGCGCGTCACAGTGGACGCCATTCCGACGATTGACACAGTCAAAACGGAATCGAGCACGACCCTGAACGACCGCTCCGTCAACAATCTTCCCGTGCTGGGAAGAAAATTCGAGGACTTGTTGACCTTGACGCCAGGCGTGAGCATCGTGCAGGGGCCGGACGGCGACGAGATCACCTTCGCCGGTCAGCGCGGCATCTTTAATAATTTCAGCTTGGACGGCGGCAACTACAACAACGGATTTTTCGGTGAGCAGGCCGGAGGACAGCGCGCGGCCATAGACATCCCTCTTGAAGCCGTGCAGGAATTTCAGGTCGTCGCCACGGGAGCGAGCCCTGAGTTCGGGCGCACTGCGGGCGGCGTCATCAACGTCATCACCAAGTCCGGGACGAATGAAGTTCACGGCAATCTTTTCTACTTTCAAAGACTGGAAGCGCTGACTTCCAACACCTCTGACGGCAAGCCGCTCACGGATTTTCATCGTGAACAGTTCGGCGCGACCATCGGCGGGCCGATACAGAAAGACAGAGCCTTCTACTTCGCGGCCTTCGAGCAGATCAGGGAAAACCTGACGCGTGCCAATTTGAGCGAACAGGTCGGGCCAACTCCATGTCCCGTCGGGACGCCGACGATCCTCGCGAACGAAGCGTTGATCGACGCCAATACGGATTGCCAGCGCCTTGCTCTTCTAAATTTTTTCCGCACGACGCGCCAGCAGGAAGAGGGCCTGCCCATCCAGCGTCCCATTCGCAACTCCGCATTTCTGGGAAAGCTGGATTGGTATCTGACGCCCGCCAACAAGATGGCCCTCTCTTATAACTTCGATTACTCGAAGAACACTAACCAGACCTTCGACGTTCCGACCTACGGCAACTCTGCCAACGGCATCGAAGGGCCTTCAAAAATCCAGGTCTTAAATTTCAATCTCTTCAGCACCGTTTCGCCGACGATGGTCAACGAAGCGCACTTCACTTATTCGCGCGAGAATCGGCCACGCTCTGCCGTTCCGTCTAATATCCCGGCCGATACGGCTATGGGATTCGTCACGACGTTTCGCTTCGGCAATCCCTTCTTTCTTGGGCCAAACGTCGACGAGCTAATGTGGCTCACGCAGATCAAAGATAACTTCTCAATCGTCAAGGGCAACCACACTGTCAAGTTCGGCGGCGAGTGGATACACACACGCAACTCGCAAGTCTTTCGCGGGTTCTTCGAGGGGCGCTACCTCTTCGACAGCGTGACGGGATTCCTGCGCTATGCTTCACCTGCGGCCCTGGGCCCGGGCTTTGGGCCAAACGCCGGCCGTTGTTCGAACGGCGCTTTCGTGGACATCGTCACGGGCGCGTGTCCGACGGGAACGCCCGCGACACCGCTCCTGCTTTTCCTTCAGGGCGCTGGGCCCAACGGCCCTGCAACTGATGCCGCCGGAGCATCCGACATCAAGAACGAAGACATAGCCCTCTTTATTCAGGACAAGTGGCAGATCAGGTCTAACTTTACTTTGAACTACGGCCTGCGCTGGGAGGCGCAGATTTTCCCTGACCCTGTAGTGCCGCCGTCGGAAACGGCCTACGGAATATTTTTAAGCGACCCGCGCTTTCCTTCGGATGGGACGCTTCATAATCAGGTGAAGATGTTCCAGCCGCGCGTAGGCTTCGCCTGGGACATCACAGGGAGAGGGAAATCCGTGCTGCGCGGGAGCTGGGGAATTTATAACGCGCGGCAAAATATGTTGACGCAGGTCGGCTCGATCACGACCAACGGCGTGCAGCAACAAACGATTGCCGGCGGATTGTTTGCGAATCCGTTTGTGCGACCCGTGTGGCCCGGTCTGGTGACGCCGACCGCAGGCTCTTGCACGGTCGGCACAGTGACCAACCCTTTCCCCTGCTTCTCGGGCGTGCGCGTCTTTAGCCGTGACTACGCCAATCCGCGCGTCTACACGACCAACATCGCCTTCGAGCAGGAGATCGTCAATAACCTGTCGCTCTATTTCGACTTCACACACGCGAAGGGCGTTCACCTGACGCGCTTTCTGGACTACGCGCGGACGGGCTTCTTCGCACCGTTCCTCGGCGAGACGATGGTTGCGAGCGCCGTCGGCAAGTCCCTCTATAGAGGCTTTACCGTCGGCATGCGCAAGCGCTTTAGCCGTGGCTACCAGTTCGAGTGGAACTACGTTTTCGCAAAGGACATGGACGACGATTCCAACGAGCGCGACCCGTTCACAGACCGCGCCTTCGACTTCTTTAACCTTCAGCTAGACTATGCGCTGGCCGACCGCGACATACGTCACCGCTTCAACTTCTACACGAACGCAGAGCTGCCCTGGGGCTTCGAGGGCAACGCGCGCATACAGGCGCACACGGCTCAGCCCAGATCGCCCGGATGCGCCACACGCTGCGCCAACCGCAACACCGTGCGCAAGAATAACGAGTTCTTCTCATTCGACTGGCGCTTGCAGCGACCGTTCCGCTTTGGCGAACGCTACGCGCTCGTCCCCATCGTCGAGATGTTCAATACCTTCAACAACGCTAACAACATAGACCCGACCATCGGAGACCCGCTCTTTAACTTCGATGGCTTCCTGCGCCAGGGCGTCGGCGACCCGCGTCAGCTTCAGCTCGCCTTAAAGTTCAACTTCTAAAAGAGGCTCAAGGAGAGAGCAATGTCAGAGAGAGCCTCGCAGGTGATGATCCGCGAGGCTCTCTTTCATAAGTAAAGATCATCAAGGTTTATGGACAACGTCGAAAGAGAGATCGAAGAGATCGTCAATCGTGAAACCATGGCCTGGGATACGCAGGACGCAGAGCTTCTGATCAGTGTCTTTCATCCGGACATGGTCTGGCCCTGGCCGCCCACGCCGCAGGCGCACGACCCCTTGGACTGGGTGATGGAGTGGGGGCGCTACGATTACGATAGATGGACTGCGGGCTGGCAAGAGCTTTTCGACACGCACAGCCTCGCACACAACCGCAGAGAGATCAGAAAGATCGTCGTCTCGCGCGAGGGCGACGGAGCCTTCGCCGTCGTCGACATAGATACGCTCTGGATTAACGCGGCAGGACAACACAACCACTGGAAGGGCCGCGTCTGCAAAGTCTATTCAAAGGTTAATGAGGAATGGAAAATGACCATGCAGACCGGCGTGCTGGATTACTCATAGCGTATGAGTACGGTTATAGCTTGTGCGTACGGTTTGTGTTGAATCAAGCTGTATACAGGAGAACTATTATGATGGAAGGATTGCGTTGGTTATCAGGCGTGATGGGTCTCATCTTTTTGGCAGGCGGTTACTGAATCGCTGGCCGGTTCGACACAAGCTTCGGTCACACAGCATTTATTGCCGGAGCTATCCTCATTGCGGCCATGCTGATCAGCGCGGCGATTGCCGAGAAAAACAGAAGATGATAAGGCAAGCATACCGGCCTCTTTTGGAAATCATGATATTCCGAGAACTCGAATGTCGAATAGCCGCTATGCGTTCTTCTTTAATGCTCGTTGATGCGTACGCTCCCTATGACAATTGGCGCAAACGACATCGCATTTTTCAATCTCAAGCATCAAAGATTTACTTGTCGCGCGCGGCACATCACTCAAAATAAAAGATTTGGTCGCCCCGTCCCGGTGATCAAAGTCCATCACGTAGTACGGGTATTGAACGCCGCAATCTACGCAGGGCTGCGATTTCGCTGCACGGATCAACGCGCGGTGTCGCGCATTGGTGCGCGCGTTGCGATCAAAATACTGACGCTTGTTGCTGCGGTAATGACTGCGCGTTAAATTATTACAGCACTCCTTGCAGTAAGAGTGGCGTTTCCCGAGCGTCATGTTCTTAAAATTAAATTCGCCGACCGGCTTGGGCGTTTTACACTTGGAACATCTTTTATAGTCCGATTCGTGAGGATTCGTCATCTCTACTTGGATGCGCGCATTTTATCATGCAGGCGGCGGGATAAAATAAATGGAGCTAGTCTAGAACAGCACCATGTTTTCTGACGATTTTCTTGATTAGAGCCTGTAAATCTGGGGCTTCGCGGTGATTGTAACGGAACTCCATTTCTTTTAAGTAGAAATAGAACTGGTTGCGATTGATTCCGTAGTAGC
>DATLMN010000053.1:0-11910 GCA_035537255.1 Pyrinomonadaceae bacterium
AGGGGATGGTCAGCGTCGCGTACACGATTACCGGGCCCAAAGTGTTAGGCACTAGGTGGCGGAAGATGATCTTCCATGTGGAGACGCCTATGGAGCGCGCCGCTTCGACGAATTCCTGATTCTTTAGCGACAGCACCTGCCCGCGCACGATGCGCGCCATCGTCAGCCAGGAGACCGCGCCGAGCGCCGCGAAGAGCAGGAACAAGCTCTTTTCAAAAAGCGCGAGCAGCACGATGACGAGCATCATGTAAGGAATGGCAAACAGGATGTCCACGATGCGCATCATCAGATTATCAATTCTGCCGCCGATGTATCCGGCGAAAGCGCCGTAAGTGACGCCGATGATGAGCGACACTGCGGTCGAAACTATTCCGACCATCAAAGAGATGCGCCCGCCGATCAGCACGCGCGCCAGGATGTCGCGTCCCTGCGGGTCTGTGCCCATCAGGTGTCGCCAGCTCGGCGGCATCGCCTTGACCATCTCGCGCTGCGAAGGAATCGTGTCGTACGAATAGCCCATGAAGAATTTGAGCAGCGGTGGGCCAAGCAGCGTGGCGAGCAGAATAAAGATCACCACACAGCCGCCCATGACGGCGAGCTTGTTTTTACGCAGACGCTTCCAGGCATCTTTCCAGAGGCTCGTGCCCTTGACGTAGCCGCCCGCAGTATCCTGCATCGTCTCGTCGTCGGGCGGCGCTGTGCCGTAGAGTTGATCGGCCGCCATCGCTTCAGGAGTATTGATCTTCTGTTGCGCGGCGACTATCCCTGGCGGCGCAGGGCCAGTCGCTTTATCAATCGGCTCGTTCGGATTGCTGGTCGGTATTCTTTCGACTTCGGGTGTTCGCTGCATGATTCAAATTTCTCCTCGAACTAATACCTGATGCGCGGATCGATATAGGCGTAGGCGATGTCCACGATGAGATTGAATAAGAGAACCAGGATGGCGATAAACGCCGTGATTCCCAGCAGCAGAGGCTCGTCGCGATTCAGAGCGGCGTTGATAAAATAGTTGCCCAGGCCCGGAATGGCATAGACGCGCTCGACGACCACAGTTCCGGCGACAAGGAAAGCGAGCGCAGGGCCTGTGAAGCTCACGACGGGAAGCATCCCGCCGCGCAGCGCGTGTCTGAGGACGACAGTCTTTTCGCTCAAGCCCTTGGCGCGCGCCGTGCGAATGTAATCGCGGCGCAGGACTTCTAACATGCCTGAGCGCGTCAGGCGCGCAATGTATGCCATGTAGAGCGCCGAGAGCGTGATCGCAGGCAGCAACAGATAACGCAGAGAAGGAATGCCGCCGTTGCCGATCTTCACGGCCCATTCCCAGCGCGCTGGCGGCAACCAGAATAGCGTCAGCGAGAAAATCAGAATCAGCAGCGGCCCGAGCACGAAATTGGGCAGACTGATGCCGAGCATCGCCGCCGCCATCGTCGAGTAATCGAGCGCTGAGTTCTGTTTCAAGGCGGCGAGAGTTCCCAGGATAGTTCCGACCAGCAGCGCTATCAGGTAAGCCGTCAGGCCGAGCGTGGCGGAGACGGGAGCGCTGCGCCACAGTATCTCGTTGACGGTCTGTTCCTGGTACTTGCGCGAGAACCCGAAATCCTGATGGCCGAAGATTTGCCACATGGTCTTGCCGTATTGCACGTACCACGGTCGATCAAGGCCGTACTTGGCGCGGATGTTTCGCTCGACGGCGGGCGGCAATCCCTTCTCCGTCTGGTAGAAGTTGCCGGGTGCGAGGCGAATCAATACCCAGGCGATGGTGATGACCAGAAGCACCATCGGGATAATGACGAGCAGGCGGCGAATAATGAACTTAATCATCGGATAGTTCCTCGCTCTGAATAAACCTGATCTAACGTCCGTTGAGATGAAAGAGCCGTGCGACGGCCGGGAAAGCCCTCACGTCAAAGAGCGGGGCAAGCGCCGTCGGCGCGACCGACTCGTCACGCCAGTTGTGATCTATGTAGACCTGCCGCCAGTCGTGCTGATCCAGAAGATTCGCCTCAAGATTTCTCACGTAGGGTTTGCGCATAAACGAGCTTGGGCCAACGTAGAGCGGTATCATAGGCTGCTGGCTGAGCATGTAAGCCTCTGCATCGTGCAGCATCTTCATACGTTTCGTCGAGTCCGTCTCGGCGTTGGCGGCCATAAGCATTTCGTCGTACTTCTTATCCTTCCAGCCCGTCCCGTTGTTGGTCGAAGCGGAGGTCATCAGGTCCAGAAAAGTGTTCGGGTCGACGTAATCCCCTATCCAGCCGCGACGCGACAATCCCTTAAAGTTCATCTTGTCGGAGCGAGTATTTTCCAGATAGACGCGCCACTCCTGATTGGTCAGCTCGACCTTGATGTTCAGCTCGCGCTTGAGCATCGCCTGCACGAACTCCATCGTCTGCTTCGTTGATTCAGAAGTGTTATAGACGATCTCTATCTCGGGAAAACCTTTGCCGCCGGGGAAGCCCGCTTCTGCCAGCAGCTTGCGCGCTTCGTCAGGGTTATAGCCAGTTCCCTGCCCGTTCTCGTAACCGTCCATCGGCGGCGTAAAGGCCAGAAGAGGCTGGCGACCCGGTGCCTGGTCGGCGATGATCTGACGATTGATCGCCATGCTGAAAGCCTTGCGCACACGCAAGTCGTCCAGAGGCTTGATCCCAGTGTTGATGGCGACGAACTCCGTTTGCAGGTACGGGCCAAAGACGTAATCCTTCTTGGTCTCCTTGATCTGGTTGCGCCAGGGCGGAGGCACTTCATTCGATTGCGTGGCGTCAATCTCGCCAGCCTTGTACATATTCATCGCCGTCGTCAATTCTTCCGTGGACGGAAAGACGATTTGATCGAGCTTCGTATTGGCGTTGTCCCAGAAGAGCGGGTTTCTTTCGACGACGATCTTTTCGTAGGGCGTCCACTCTGTCAGCTTAAAAGCGCCGGAGGTGACGATGTTGCCCGGCTTGACCCAGAGCGCATCGCCGTGTTTCTCGATTGCCTGGCGCGGGACTGGACGAAAGAATTGATGAAGAATGATCTTGTGGAAGAAGGCCGTGGGCGCTTCCAAAGTGACCTGAAACGTATAGTCATCGACGGCGCGCACGCCCATGTTCTCTTTCGTCGCCGCGATGAACTCTTTGCCTTCCACAAACTTCGCCAGCTTCTGGTCTGCACTGAGGGCTTTATTGCGCGCCTCTGCGTCGGCTGGCAAAGTGAAGTATGGGTCTTTGAGCGCCAGCTTTTTCGTTTCGCCCGCGCTCTCGGCAGCGCCGCTTGTGCTGCTGGCCTGTGCTGCGGTCGTGGCTTGAGGAGCAGCGGCGGGCGCTGTCGTTGTGTTAGCTGCTGTAGCGCCTGCGGGCGGCTGATCGTAATTGACCGGCGGAGGCGCTGTAAAATTCAGCGGCCCTTGTTCGCCGGCGCGTGCCACGTCGCCTTCTGTCAGGAAGCGTCCCGTCGCAGGGTCGCGCACGAAAGCCATCTGCGAGCTATAAGCCTTCGCATTGTCGATCTTGATGGATTCATACATCAGGCTGGAATATGGCGCAGCAAATTCCGGCGAGACTGCGCGCCGCCATGAATAGACGAAATCATGCGCGGTCAGTGGCGCTCCGTCCGTCCACTTGGCGTCCTTGCGCAGATGAAAAGTCCAGACCGTGCCGTCCGCGTTGATGTCCCAGGAGGTCGCCAGCGAAGGACGCGGCGTGACAGTCTTTTCGTCATACTCGACGAGCCCGTCGAAGATCGCTGCCGCGATGCGCGATTCCGGCTGCCCAGTCATGTACTGCGGATCGAGCGTCTGCGGCTCTGCCCCTGTAATGTAGCGCAGGGTCTGCCCCTGTGGCGGCGTGATTTTACCGAAGTACTGAGAATCCCCGCCCGTAGATGAGCAGGCGGCGGAGATTGCAGCCAGCAGGACGAACGTGACGGCGAGACGAATTTGGCTGGAATGGAAGATCGGCATGGAAAACACTCCTCTTTTTACTACTTGCAGCCCGCTTGAGGGGCGTGGGCGGCCTCAATCGCTCTTGAAAACCCAAACGGACGAGCGTAGGCGTCGGCTATGTAAAAGCCTGATCGCCATTCACGGAGGGGAAGCGCCCGTCCGTTTCGCGCCGGGGGAACGACCCACTTGTTCAAGTATCCGGACAAACGAGGGGAGAACTAAGGCTCTTCGGGTTGCTTTAGTAAGATGCGCGTGAAGGTATCACGCGCGGCGCTTCATTTCAAGCTTATCTTGTTTTACTAAGACAATTTAAACGATGCCCGAAACAGTCCATAGAGTTGCTTACGAACTTAGAGACGCAGGCGCGAGCAGAGGGCGCAGGGCCGACGTTTATTTGATCCAGGCCGTGGGGGTCGTCTTGGGGGGCTGCCAAACGGTATCTATACGCACGTGTTTGAGCGACGGAGCATCCAGTAAATTCGTATCGAAGCCGACGACGTAAGGCTTGACGAGCGAGTAGGACGAAGCGAAGTAGATCGGAATGGCTGGCAGTTCACGCAGCGCCTGTGCTTCCGAAGTGACACGCGGCGCAACCGCGAGCCGCTCTTCGCTCAAAGGGGGCGCGTCCGCATGCTGCTTCGTGACGGCGCTGTCCGTCTTTCCAGCGTCGGTCGTTGTTTCCGTCGGCTGTGTATTCGAGGCCGGTTCGGCTGCTGCTGCGGGCGAGGCTTCCGTGTCAAAGATCAAGCGCATATTGGTGACTTCGTCCATCGTCTGCATGACCACGCCGCGCCGCACCACATCATAATCGCCCGCACGCACAGCGGCCTCGTAATCTTCCCAGCTCTTCATCACTATTTCCGTCTCGATGCCCAGCGCATTCTTCCACATCGCGGCGACGCTTTGCGCGACAGCACGCTGCTGATCGTTTCGATTGACCAGCAGACGAACCCTTGGAAAGTTTTGACCACCGGGGAATCCAGCCTGTGCGAGCAGGCTGCGCGCGCGCTCTACGTTATGCTCAAGCGGCGCGGCCTGCTCTGTGCCGTTCTGCCCGCTGGAAGGAAGCTGAACGGGTAGAAATTTTTTGGCGGGTTCGGTCGCTCCCTCCATCTTATCCTCGCTGATGCGGTCGCGGTCTATACTGATGGCGAGCGCCTCGCGCACCCTCACATCAGAAAAGGGAGCGCGCTCGATGTTGAAGCTGTAATAGGTGAGCGCGCCGTAGGTCGCACGGCGAAAATCTTTGTAGGGCGCGAGCAGCTTCAAGGCCAGTGGCTCGAACCCTGCGTTCGTCACCGCATCGACTTCACCGGCATGATAAGCGGCCAGCGCCGCTTCCGTATCGCGCGTTTCGATAAACTGTACGCGCTCTAGATCGACCGTCTGCGCATCCCAGTAATTTTTCGCCCGCTCAAGCACGACGCCGTCCTGGCCGGATTTGATCAACTGGAATGCGCCGTTGGAGACGAGGCGCGAGGCATCCGTAGTCCCGGCCTGCGTCGCGTTTAGATTATGCACTGGACGAAAGACAGGATGCGCGACGAGCGAGGGGAAGTTAGCGTCCGGTTGCTGTAAGCGAACGCGCAGAACGTATTCGTTAACGGCTTCCGCACCAAAGCGCACAGGCGGCGTCTCCACCTTCTCCTCTTTTTTCACGCCGCGCTTTCCATTGTTGCCTTCCGCTGCGTTGCGTCTCGCTGTCGTCGTCGTGGGCGATGGGCTTTCCGTTGGAGATGATGAGGTCGTCGGCGTTTGAACGGCCGTCGTCTGCTTGACTCCAATGATGTTCTCCAAAAGTTTGGCGTGCGGTGCGCGCTCGCCCATTTGAAGAGTGCGCTGCCATGAATTGACGAAGTCCTGCGCCGTGACCGGCTCGCCGTTAGACCAGCGCGCATCCTGGCGCAGGTAAAAAGTCCACTCACGATTATCTACAGAAGCTTCCCAGCGCGCGGCCACACCCGGCACGGGCGCGAGCGTGTGCGGGTCGTATTCCGTCAGGCCCTCGAAGATGGCGCGCACGGCATCCGTGTCCGGGGGCGCAGCGGCCAGAGCCGGGTCGAACGTCTGCGGCAACCCGCCGTCGCTCCAACGAAACTCCTGCGCGCGCGGCACGACGACGCGCCCGTAGTAAGGCTCTACCTCCTGATCCAGAAAGCAGCCGCCGCCCGTCAGCGATAGTGTGATGAGCAGCGTAAAAGCCAGAGCGGCGCGCCACTTCTCCCAACGCCTGCGACTCTGTTTTGTTCTCTTCCTGACCTTCATTCGGAAAATCTTTTTTAAGTCTGCGCTCGTAATTCCTGCTCTTAATCGTTTACGGTTTTGTGTGTGCTTCATCTGCAAGCGCGCGCAAAGCCTCGTACACTTCGATTGTCCGCAATCGTGTGGGCTCGAACCCTTCCGTCGTGTCGATCAAAAAATCGGCGTAGCGTTTCTTCTCTTCCTGCGACATCTGCGCAGCGATGCGCGCTTGCGCTTCCGCACGCGAGAGGTTGTTACGCGACATCAAACGCTCAACCTGCACTTCCCGTAGACAATGCACGACGATCAGTTTATCAAAACGGCGATAACCGCCGGATTCTATCATCAGCGCGGCGTCGACGACGGCTATCCCTTGCGCGTCCTCCTGCTCCCAGCGCCGCAACTGTTCGTCTTGCGCGGCGATTATATACGGATGCAAGATCGAATTTAAGAGCGTGCGCTTTTTTTCGTCGCCGAAGATGATCGCTCCAAGCCGGGCGCGATCAAGCGAGCCGTCATCTTTGAGGACTTCCTGGCCGAAGGCCTCGACCACAGCAGAGAGCCCAGGCGTTCCCGCTTCGACCACATCACGCGCCGTCCGGTCTGCATCCAGCACGTGACAGCCCAGCTCCGCCAGCAGCGTAGAGACGAAAGACTTGCCGACGGCTATCGAGCCGGTCAATCCAACACGCAGCATATCTTTACAGACTCAAGCATCAATCAACAGCCGCGCGAGATAATTAAAACGAGAAACGACAAGCCGCGCCGTGCATAAATAAAAGAGGATGATAGGCCGCGCTCTTTTCAGTCCGCGAGCCCTCGCCTCCGTCTTGCAGCCGTCACAGTATTTTGCATCAACATAGCGACAGTCAGCAGCCCCACTCCGCCGGGCACGGGGGTGATCGCCCCGGCCACGCGCTGCCCTTCAGCCGGATGCACATCGCCGACTATCGTATAGCCGCGCCGCCTGACTATCTCCAAACGTTTTTCCGCTTCCTCTGCGAACAACTCGCGCACAACTGCTTCGTCCGTGACCTTGTTGATACCGACATCGATCACCGTCGCGCCCGGTTTGATGTGCTCTGCGCGGATAAAGGCCGGGCGTCCGATGGCCGCGACCAGTATGTCTGCGCGGCGCGTAACTGCGGCCAGCTCGCGCGTGCGCGAATGACAGATCGTCACAGTCGCGTCGCGCTGCAAGAGAAGCTGCGCCACCGGGCGACCGACGATCTGGCTGCGCCCCACGACACAGGCGCTTGCGCCGCCGATCTCAACGGAGTTGCGCACGAGCAGCTCTATGATCCCGGCGGGCGTGCAGGGCGCAATCACAGGTTGGCCCATCGCCAGTCGGCCCACATTAATCGGGTGAAATCCATCGACATCTTTGGCCGGGTCTATGGCTTCAAGCACGCGCGTCTCGTCAACGCCCTTTGGCAGCGGCAACTGCACCAGAATACCATCGACCTCATCGCGCGCGTTCAGCTCTGCCATCAGTCGAAGCAGTTCTTCGGTCGTCGTCTCTGCGGGAAGCGCCTTGTGCTCTGAGATCAGGCCAAGCTCAAGAGAGGTCTGTACTTTATTGCGCACGTAAATGGCTGAGGCAGGGTCATCGCCGACACGCACGACCACTAAACAGGGGCGAACATTATGCTCTATATGAAGGCGCTCGACTGCGCGTGCCGTATCGCGCTTGATCTCTTCGGCGACGGGCGCGCCGTCCAGAATGGCGGCCCTCTTCTCTCCTTCTTTTGTTTGCAGGCTGCTTTCTGGCATCATATCAATCGTCGGCTCAAGCTCTACAATCTTGCGTCTTATGAAATATGCTGTGCGATACTGAAAAGCATTTTATAGATTACACTGACTTGAGCCGAAAGTAACAGCAGCAAGGTTTTCAGTAGTCGAGCAGTTTGAAATTGAGTGTGATGGAAGCAGTTGTTCACCACAGAGGCACAGAGAGCACAGAGGGGGCACAGAGAGTTGAATCAATCAAGCCTCCGTGTAACCTCCGTGTCCTCTGTGTCTCTGTGGTGAGCATCAACGTAATGCATACTCAATTATCCAATCCGCCCCGCTACCGCGTTTTCGGCCCGTGCCGGTCTGGCAGTTTGGTTTACAAATCATGACGAAGATTAACGTATCGGAATATCCCATGTCATCATTCAACTTGAAACAAAAAAATCTCGCAACGGTTATTGCCCTGCTCTTTCTCTTTGCTCTTTCGACACACGCGCAAACGCCGCGCGAGCGTCATGACCGTATTCGCTCTTCTGTTGAGACGGGCGATTACCAGACGGCGACAGGCGAATTGACTGCGCTTCGCAGCAATAATCCAGCACTCTTTACAGTCAACAACTACGACTACCTGCTGGCGCGTCTCTCTGAAAGACGCGGCGATATGGCGACCGCCGCAGCGGCTTACCAGTCCGTCTCCGCCAGAAACTCTCTGCTCTCGCAATATGCTTTGTGGCATCTGGCGCAGTTCGCGCGTTCGACCGGAAATCTTGTGCTTGAGCGCGAGCAACTGCGCCAGTTGATTGCGACCGCGCCCACCAGTCTTTTACGTGAAGCCGCGCTCGCGCGACTCGGAGAGAGTTTTCTTGAGAGCGGCGATTATCAGTCAGCCATCGCTGCCTTGAGCCCGCGCGCTGCGGCCAAAGGTAATGCGACGGCGCGCGAAGCCCTCTCCCTCATCGGTCAGGCAAAGCTTCGCAGCGGCCAACTGGACGGCGCGCGCGAGACCTTTAATAGCCTGATTACGCAATTGCCGGACGCAGACAAGCCGGATGATTATGCGCTCGCCGCCGTGCGTGGTCTGGATCAACTGGATAGCGGAAGCCTCGAAGCCTCGCAGCGGCAGGCTCCGCAGCTTCCGGCGGCGGAACATCTACGTCGCGCAGGCATCTATAATTTTAATCGCGACTTCGCAGGAGCGCGCCGCCATTACCAGGCGCTCGTCGAGCGATATGCCGATAGCGCCAACATCGCCGACGCCCTATATCAAATCGGGCGCGGCTTTTATCAGGAACGCCGCTTCGACGAAGCCATCAACTATTACCAGCGCGTCATCAACGAGTATCCAAATTCCGGGGGCGCGCGCGATGCGCTCAGTTTTACGGCCACGGCTTACGTACGTATGAAGCGCACGGATGATGCCGTCAATGCTTATCGTCGTTTTATAGAGAAGTACCCGGACGCGCCGAACCCTGAACGCTCCTATCTCAATATCATAGACGCGCTGCGCGAGGCGGGACGCGACGACGAAGCTCTCTCATGGGTACAGCAGACGCGCGCGCGTTTTAAGGGACAGCTCGGCGGCGCTCTGGCCCTCTTTCAGCAAACCAAGATTCATCTAGTCAAGGGCGCATGGGCCGAAGCGCTCGCCGATCTGGACGCGCTGCGCTCGGAAGCAGACCTCGGAGGCATGCGCGCACCGGGCGGGACTAATCTAACGGAAGTCGCGTACACGCGCGCTTACACGCTCGAACAGCTTGGACGATACGAAGAGGCCGTCAATGCGTACCTTGAGATACCGGATGGCCGCAGCGAATATCACGGCGGGCGCGCCACTGCTCGTCTGCTCGCGCTCGCAAAGGACGCGCGCGCTCAAAGTATTGTTGACTCTCGCTTAAAAGCCCTGCGCGTGGAAGCGCAAACCGCGCTTGCGGGCAATCAGGCCGAAAGAGCGCGTGTGGCAGTTCAGAAAGCACTGCGTTTGACCGATGATGCAAACACACGAAATGAATTGCTGGACATCGCACGCCGCGCCTATGCGTCGCTTACCGATTACAACAATTTTCCGACGGCGCGTTTGCTCACCGTCGGGCGGCAGGATATTTTGACGGACACGACGCGCGAATCAAATTCAGCGCCAACGCATCAAGCGCTCGCCGACGAGCTACTCTTTCTTGGACTTTATGACGAGGGAGCGCCGGAGCTTGCCGTGGCTGAAAAAGCCTTCGACGGCGCGAATCGAAACGACGCTCAAGCGGATGCAGCGGCGGGAACAGATGCGAACACTTCGACTGCAAAGACAGCAGGCAGCGCCGGTCAAGCTGTTCGTGCGCAACCCGCATCGACGCTTTCGCGCGATGCCGCCTATACGCTCGCAGTCCTTTACAGGCGCGGCGATCTGGCAAACCACGCGGTCGCTTTCGCCGAGCCGTTCTGGAAAAAAGTGCCGTCGGATTTTTTGATCGAGCTTGCGCCGCGCGAATGGGTCGAGCTGCTTTATCCAGCGCCTTATCGTGCGGCCCTTCTGGAATCCGCGCCGCCGCGCGGAGTCGACCCGCGCTTTGTTCTCTCCATCATGCGACAGGAATCGCGCTTTCGTCCCGAAGCCAAATCAATCTCGGCTGCGCGCGGGCTGATGCAATTTATTCCCTCGACCGCAGACGAGATCGCTGCGCAGCTTGGCCGAAGAGATTTTTCGCAGGATGATCTTTACAACCCGCCGACGGCGATCCTCTTCGGCTCGCAGTACATGGGAAATCTTTTCAAGATGTTTCCGGATCAACCGCAGGCCGTCGCAGCCTCCTACAACGGAGGCGAAGACAACGTCGAGCGCTGGATACAGCGTGCGCGCTCACACGATCCAGATCGTTACGTGCTCGACATAGGTTTTACGCAGGCCAAGGATTACGTCTACAAAGTGACGGCAAACTATCGCGTCTACCAGATGCTCTATTCCGAAAAGCTCGAACGCCGATAAGACGTGATAGGCTGCTCGCATAAAAAAAGAACGCGCGAGATTCCAATGAATTTTGTTTTCAAATTGAAGTCCAGTACCACACACTCGTCGGCGGGCTATCTATTATTGAGTCTGCTTCTCGTCCTCTGCTTCGCGAGTCAGGCGTGCCAGAGAAAGCCTGAGGCCACGGCAGCCGCGACAGGTCGCCGCTATGAAGTAAAGGGCAAGGTCGTCAGGGTTGATAAAGAGAAGCATCGCGTCACTTTGGATCACGAAGAAATCCCGGGCTATATGGAAGCGATGATAATGCCCTACACGCTCAAGGACGAACAGATATTGAACGAGCTTGCGCCGGGCGATCAATTACAGGCGACACTGATCGTGGACGCCGATTCATCCTGGCTGGAAGATGTCGTCTTTACGCGCACGAGCCCGGCAGCTTCCGGCGCGAACGGTTCAGTTGCGACATCCGAGCCGAAGCCGGGCGATGCGGTTCCGAATTTCTCGCTCGTCAATCAGGACGCGAAATCAATTCGCATGAATGGCTATCGCGGCAAAGCGCTGCTTTTGACTTTTATCTATACGCGCTGCCCGCTGCCGGAATACTGCACGTTGATGAGCAACAACTTTGCCGCCATCGAAAAAGAGCTTCAAACGGACGCAGCCCTCTACGAGAAAACGCACCTGCTCAGCATCAGCTTTGATCCCGCATACGATACGCCCAAGGTGCTCAAAAGTTACGGCGCGGCGCACACCGGAAACTTCAAAAAGGAAACCTTCGAGCATTGGGAATTCGCGACCGCGAAGCCGGATCAGGTCAAAGAAATCGCGCAGTTCTTCGGCCTCACCTATATGCAGGAAAGCGACCAGATAGTCCATTCGCTCAAGACCGCCATCATCGCGCCCGATGGCCGCGTCTACAAGCTGTACAGTGGAAATGATTGGAAGCCGGAAGAGGTGCTGAGCGACCTGCGTACGCTGCTTAATAGCAACGCAAAGTAGCGCCCAACAGAATCGTCGCTTGGTGAGAGCTATCAGGTTATGCTTTTAATTTCTTGAT
>DATLMN010000054.1:0-7797 GCA_035537255.1 Pyrinomonadaceae bacterium
GGCTCAAGCGCGCGCGCCGCATCGGCCGCCGACTCTATCTCTATCCCGTGAACATGCAAGGTGGCCGCCGTCGAGATGATAATAAAAAAGACTATCGAGATGGCAAAGATTGTTCCAGTCCACACGTCCGCGCGCGTCAGTGCGTAATCTTCAGGCGTGACGCCCTTCTCGACCACGGACGATTGAACGTAGACCTGCATGTAAGGCGAGATGGTCGTGCCGACGATGGCGACGAACGTGAACAGGTAGGCAGGGGCAAAGCTCCAGTTGGGTCGCACCATCGCGCGCGCAATCTCGCCCCAAGCGGGTCGCGCCAGAAAAGCGGAGATGATGTAGCCCAGGAAGACCAGCGACATCACAAGGAAGACGCGCTCGACACGGCGGTACGATCCTTTGACGACGAGCCACCAGACACTCACAGCGGCCAGCGGCACGGAGACATAGCGCGGCACACCGAAGAGTTCCGTGGCCGCCGCGATGCCTACAAATTCCGAGACGGTGACGCCGCCGTTGGCGATCAGAAGCGCGAGCATGACGAGCGCAGTCCAGCGCACGCCGAAGCGCTCTCTAACCAGATCGGCTAAGCCCTTGCCCGTCACCGCGCCCATGCGCGCGCACATCTCCTGCACAATACCCAGACTGATGGTGATGGGAATGAGAACCCACAGGAGGCCGTAGCCGTGATTTGCGCCGACGGTGGCGAAGGTCGCAATGCCGCCCGCGTCGTTACCCGCGTTGGCCGCGATCATCCCAGGCCCTAGAATCGCCAGGTAAGCGATGAGCCCGCGTCTTTGAGCTATCGTTCCGCGCAGACCCCTGGCCCCACGCCGCCACAAGCGACGCCCGGCGGCTCTCACCGCTTCGCGTGATACGGCCATAATCGGGAGGGTCTCCGTCTTTCATCGAAGCTCTAAGAGATCACCTCAAAACGCCCGCAGGTTTTATCGACCGGGAGTTTTGAAATAATCTTATCCGTCGCTGCCGATACAATTACCGCTTCCCACAGCACAGGCTGTGAATCCTCATCAATTTACGCTGACCCGTAAGCAGAAACGGATATTATCACAAGCTTGGGCACTCGCCATCGGCTAATAATGAGAATGTCGAACGGGCGCACAAAGGAAACGGCGGGCGTGAAGTTTTTGAGGCTTCACAATATTCGGCTGATTGATCTTGAAGAGAAAGCCACAAGCGCGAACAGACGAAACGAATCTCAGTGCATAATCTTTAACCGAATAATCTCGGCAAACGCTGTCGCCAGCCGTGCGGCAGCAGTATCTCCATTGCATCGTCGACGGTGACGATGCCAAGGATGTCGCCCGCTTCATCCAGCACGGGCAGCGCCAGCAGGTTGTACTCCGCAATCTTTTGCGCCACGGTGCGTGCGGAGTCATCTGGTTGCGCCGTTTGAAAGTCTTCGCGCATCACTTCTTCGAGCGGCGCTTCAGGGTCTGCGAGGATCAGGCTGCGCAGCGCGATGACGCCGAGCAGTTTCCAGGACTCTTCATGCTCGACGACGTAGAGGTAGTAGATCATATTGGGAGTCTCGGCCATCTCGCGCAGACGCGCTAAGGCTTCGCCCACCGTCAGGGAGCGCGGCAGCGTGACGAACTCTGTGGTCATCAATCCGCCCGCCGTGTCGTCTTCATAAGGGAGAAGCTCCGCGACATCCGCCTGCTCCTCGCCCTCCATGCGATTGAGCAGGTCTTCGGCCTTCTCTTCGGGCAGGTCGCCGAGCACGTCCGCAGCCTCGTCCGGCGACATCCATTCCAGAATATCCGCCGCGCGCTCTTCGTCCAGATCGCCGATGATGTATGCCTGACGCTCGGCGTGCATCTCTTCTAAGGTCTCTGCGGCCGTCTCGTCATCGAGTGCTTCGACGATCTCCGAGCCGTGATGATAAGAGAGAGCTTCCGCGAGGCGCGCGATCTCGACGGGGTGCAGGCGTCCGAGCTTATCGCTCGAAGACTTCAACTGAACGGTCGCGGCATCGGTCGCAAGGTAACCGACATCTGCCCAGTCAATGACTTCGACAGGGCGGCTTGTGCCGACGAAACCTGCGGGGACGAGCCGCCGCCACAAACCCTGTAGGCTAACGTCCGCGCCCATCACGCGCCATTCGGGCGCGGCCTCTATGATCTGCACATCGTTGACGCGCACGACACGCTTGCCGTCGACATCTATCAACTGTTTGTCGAGCACGTCGCGCGCGAGCAGTGCCTCGTTCTCGCGCCTGGTGAAGGGGCGCAGGTCAAGGATGTCGGAATTAAGACGTATGCCCTGCTCGGAAAAGTTCGTGATGCGCCAGCGCGGCACAAAAAAATCTCGGCGGCGATAGCGCGCGACAAAGCCCGTCACCGGCGGATGATCCTCTTCGCCCAGACGCACGATGACATCTTTGATCGTCGCCACACGCTCGCCTTCAAGATCGCGTATGGGCCGACCCAGCACCTGTGATAGATAGAGCATATTTGTGATAAGCGCTAATTGAACCAACGCTTCTTCGGCGGGATGATAACAAATGAAGCGACGGGTGACGAGGGAAAGAGAAGTGATGAGTCAGCAGCGATGAGCAAAACATTCTTTCCGCTCATCACTCCTCACTCATTCTCTTTGTCATCTTAGCGGACGGAAAAAGGAGCGTATGTCCTGGGCCAGCAGTTCTGGCTCTTCCAATGCAGCGAAGTGGCCGCCGCGCGGCATCAGTGTCCAGCGTGTCAAATTATAAGAGCGCTCGGCCCATTCGCGCGGCGGATGGTCTATGTCGGCGGGAAAGATCGCCAGCGCCGTCGGCACTGTGACGCGCTCGCCCGCATGCTTGAAAGCCGCGGGCTCGCGCCTTGATTCGTAGTAGATACGAATGGACGAGTTGATCGTCTCAGTCACCCAGTAGATGGTTAGGTTCGTCAACAGCTCGTCTTTCGTAAAGCGACGCTCGACATCTCCGGCGCAATCGCTCCACGCGCGAAACTTTTCGATGATCCAGGCGGCCAGCGCGGAGGGCGAATCGTTGAGCCCGTAGGCAAGCGTCTGAGGCTTTGTCGCATGTATGTCGCCGTATGCTCCTTCGTCGCGCTGCCAGCGCCCCTCCTCTTCCACGTACGCGCGCTCGGCTTCGGAGAGCGCACGCGCACCCTCGCCCAGATAAGGCCAAGCGGGGTCTGTCAGGTGAATACCCGCCAGACGTTCGGGAAAGAGAAGGCCCAGACGAGTCGTGATACCAGTGCCCACGTCGCCTCCCTGCGCGCCGAAGCGGTTGTAGCCCAGCGCCTCTGTCATCAGTCTGGCCCAGAGCCGCGCGATCTCTGTTTTGTTCATGCCGGGTTTTGCCGGACGATCAGAAAACCCGTAACCCGGCAGCGACGGGACGACCACGTCGAAAGAGTCCGCAGGGTCTGCGCCAAATTTGGCAGGGTCTGTCAGCAGCGCAGTGAGCTTGTGCATCTGGTAAAAAGTGCTGGGCCAACCGTGTGTGATGACAAGCGGCAGAGGATTTCGTCCTTGACCGCGCTCGTGAACGAAGTGTATGCCGAGCCCGCCGAGAGAGACGCGAAAGTGTGACAAACGATTGATCGCAGCCTCCTGCACGCGCCAGTCGAAACCCTTCTGCCAGTAATCGACAAGCTCTTTTAGATACGAGAGGCTTGTCCCGTAATCCCAGCCGACATCTTCTATCTCGTCCGGCCAGCGCGTGCGCGCTAGCCGAGCACGCAAGTCATCCAGAGCAGCCTCAGACACTTCTACCTTGAAGGGTTGCACATTCATCGCCGATACCTCTCGCGGTCGATTTATATTTGTCGGCAGAGACAGACGCTGCCGCCGTTTTAGCCAGCCTTGACCAGCGGAGCGTGACGCTTTCTACGGCTACTGAAATATCTGACGGCGCGTAAGATTACGGACAGCGCGTTTCTTTCCTTGTGCTTGCGCGCGCGTGTCACACTTCTACTGCTGTGGGCATCGTGTGTCTTTCCGAAGCCCTCGTTCAAACGCTCAATGCTCCAACGCTCGATTTCGCCCATGCCTTCCTCCTCAGGGCGGCTTTGCCCTTGATCCTTTGTCGGCTCTGCTTTCAAGGCCGTTTCTTGACCGCAGGTTGTCAACCTGCTAAATTGATTTTGCTGGTTGGAAGAATAACGCCGATTGTGTAACCTGTCAAGAGCATTTTGCTGGTTATACGAAAAATTTGGAGGGAGAGGGATGATCGTTGAGACGGGAACGCGCGCGGCGACCGAAGAGATGGTGGGCGGTCGCTTGTGTCTGGACTTTGCCAACACCGTGCATAGCTTTTACGCGGAAGAGAAAGAAGCGAAACGCGACGAGCTTGGTAGCTATGCAGACCTGGTGGAGTGGAGCAGGGAAGCTGGCGTCATCACTGACGCGGAAGCACGCAGGTTACTGCGCGAAGCGAAGGGGCATCCTGTGAAGGCTGATCGGGCGCTTGAGCGGGCAAAGATTCTGCGCGAGGTGATCTTCAAAATCTTTGCGGCCACAGCCAGGGAGCGCTCGCCAGGGCGTGACGATCTACAATTCTTGAACTGCGTGCTGGCAGAAAGCTTAACGCACGCGCGCGTCGTCGCAGGCGCGGACGGTTTTGTCTGGGGATGGGCCGAAGAGGATACGCTGGATCAACTGCTGTGGCCGCTGGCGCGCTCGGCCGCAGACCTTTTGACCTCGGACGAGTTGAGTCGGACGCGCGAGTGCGGAGGCCCGGCTTGCACCTGGCTCTTTATGGACACGAGCAAGAATCGCAGTCGTCGCTGGTGTGCGATGAAGGGCTGCGGCAATCGCGCCAAGTCGCGCAGGCATTACGAGCGCACGCGCGCCGCCGCCCAGGAGACGACGAGCGGTTGAGGAATTCGCCGTCAAACTATTTTTTAATGCCCAGGATTTTCTCTGCCTCTCCAACATATTTGATCGTTCCGTCCCGCTCCACCACATAAACATATTTCCTGGTGGCTATCCACTCCGGGACAGAAGGCGTGCGGCTCAGCACGTGGAACACGTCCGTATCTTCCGGCACATCGTCTAGCACGGCGACATGATACCCGGCCTCCATATTGTTTGAAGTCTCGAACTCCAGAATCGCTTTATGCATCTGGCGCTTCTCGACGATTTTAGAGCCATCCTGTGAAATCAGATAACGCACATCGCCGCCCAGAGGAAAGATGCCATGTTTGGTTTGTGCCGGAACGACGTAGACGTACATCTGGTTCGCTTTGGTCGGCAAGACGGCGACGTTGTAGGGGCGGTCTGCGCCCTTGAAATCTGCCAGTGCTGTTTCGATTGCCTTGGCAGCCAAGAGATAAAAGCCCGTGTCCTCCTTTGGCGGAGAGTATTTCTTCGTTGCGAACTCTTTGGGCGTCGCTCCCTGCGTCGCTTCATAGACGATCAGGAACCTGTCGCGTTTTTCATTAAGGCGACCGTAGGCTACAGTCCAGCCGCTATCCGTTTTGTTCGCCACGTAACGAGTGACGCTGCTCTCATCCGGCTTTAATGCCATGACGGCATCGGTAGAATACCAGGCGGCCATATCATAAGCGGCGAGCTGTCTTCCTCTCTCCGTAATCTCGGCCAGCTCTGCCTGAGAGGCCGGACTATTTCTTTGCGCCGAACCGGTAGAGACACAGAGCAGAATAATAAAAGCGCTGATCTTTAGTTTGAGCATAGAGCTTCTCCCAGCCTTGTCGAAATCTTTCGAGCCGCAGCCGACCCTTAATGCGCTCTCGTTTAGCTGAAGGTGCGGCGTGCGGCCTACGCTTTTGCCTGGCGCTTGAAAGCTCTGACAGACTCCGTCAGTTGTAGCATCTCTGTGTGAGGGAAAGGGCGTCGCCAGTTACGGTCGAACTCGTCTGTCTCAATGTCCCTGTGCAAAGCGCGCAGCGCCCGCCAGAAGGCCAGACAAAATTCCAGCCTCGAACTCTGAAGCGTGAACACGGCGCGGCTATCTTTCAACGAGCGACGATGATCCGTGTAATGTACGACCTTGAGAGAAACGCTGTCACCGCTGAGCGTGATCTTAAAGTCCAGCTCGTCCGGCTCGCAGCTCCACTTCACCGTGCGGCTCTTCTTCCCACGGCTGTTGCCGTCGACTAAGGCCGTCAGACTTTCGATCAGCTCACGCAGCGAGTCATAAGGCTTGCAGGCGACGACCGCGACGAAGCTTTCCTCTCCGGCCTCCAAGCTCAAAGACATCCAACCACTTTGCGGGCTATTGAAACTGACTCGGAATGGTTTGTTCATGCGGCCTTGTGATTAATCGCGTGTCCCGTTTTTTAAGCGTTCGATGGCGCGCTCCAAAGCGCGGTCGCGGCGTGCGCGCAAATCCGAGAGGTCTAGCGTGATGCGTTCGTCCGGCATCAGTCCACGACCTTCCAATCGTTCGCCCGTCGCCGTGCGGTAATCCATCTCGCTGACATCCAGCGCGCCGCCGTCCGGCAACGTGTGGCGGCGACGGATGGCGAGCACGCAACCGCAAGTTGGCCCACCGATCACTGTGGCGCGACCGCTTTCCCTGACGGTGGCGACGAATATCTCCGCAGCGCTGGAAGTTTTCTCGCTCGTCAGGATAACGACGGGAACTTTTAAGAGCGCGACCGCTTCGGCGGCAAAGAGCATGGCCGAGCGAGTTTGCGGCGCAAAGGCCGTGCGCCCCTTGCGATCCATAAAGCGGCCAAGGCTGCTCCCCGACGGCAGAAAGGCCGAGGCGATCTCCGTCATCGCTTCGGCTTCGCCGCCGCCGTTATTGCGCAAGTCCATGACCAGACCGCGCACGTCGCGCAGTTTCCCACGAAGAGCGCGCATAAAATCGACCGCCACGGCCGGCGTAAAAGCATCGAAAGAGACCAGACCAATCTCCCCTTTCAGACGCCGCACGGCGAGCAGCGCCGTACGGTCTCTCCACTGTCGGCGCAAACTAACAACACGTTCCCTTTCATCATCTCTGCGCCAACCGACGGAGACTTTTGTGTCACGCTCGCCGTCAAAGATCGTCGCCATGGCGCGCAGACGCGCCGCCGCCACAGTGCTTGAGCCCGCCTGCTCTTCCAATCGTCTGGCAAAAACTTTGAGCGCCGCCACGCCGTCGACGCTCGTGATGATGTCGCCTGCGCGAAGGCCAGCGCGGTCTGCTTCCGAACCTTCTTCGACGGAAACGACGACGGGCGCACCCGCCACTTCACGCACAGAGAGGCCGACGCTGATGACGTGCGGGTGTTGCCAATCGAACTTTTCATCCGGCGCATAGACGCGCGTGTGCGCATCGCGCAGGCTGCCGACCATGCGACGCAAAACGGTATAAAACTCCGCTGAGCTTTGCGCAGAGGCCGCGAGCGGGCGAAACTCTTCGCGCTCTCGTTGCCAGTCTATGCCGTGAAATGTGGGATCGTAATAGCGGTCGCTGATGGTTTGCCAGACATCGTCGAAGACGGAAAGGCGGCCTTCGCGCGTCAACGTCAAAGCCGCGCGCGAATCATTCGTCGATGACGGAAGATCGAGTGAAAGTGCATCGGAGGAAAGTAAAGCAGAGAAGAGAAGTAAAAGCAGGGCGAAAGGCACAGCGCTGAATAATCTCTGCGCGCACATTGTCTTTCGTTTTTCTTCTTCTCTCTTTGACAGTTTCATTGCTTTGGCGGTTTGCGGAAATTATAGCGAAGCAGAACGCGCATCGGCACTGGCACGCCGCCTCGCATCGCCGGGCGAAAATGCATTTTGCTGACTGTCGCTTGGGTCGCCTCTTCGAGTCCGAAGCCAGCCCAGCGCACAACGTCTATGCGACCGACCTCGCCGTCCGCGCCGATC
>DATLMN010000055.1:0-3228 GCA_035537255.1 Pyrinomonadaceae bacterium
AGAGGTGTTGTGCCCTTCAGATCAGTTTCCTTTCCCTGCTCAGAAAGTTTTTGAATGCGAATGGTGCGCCTCTGTTCAGCCATTGCAGAAATTTACCTCAACAGCGACTTTTTCAAATCCGAATGCCGCGCACCTTCTCGGGTTTCTTGGCCGGTTCGGGCTTCATGAGCACAGAATTGTCCTGCGTGCGACGCTCTTTCTCTTCGCCGGTGTGCCACTTGGCCCACTCGGCGGGCGCGTCGAAGGTCTCGCCGCCGTGGCGTGTGATGCGTGAGCGGACGCGGCACATGACGGGCGTGTTGACGCCGACGCCGGAGATTACGGCCTGGCCTTTGGTGAGGGCCGGAAGCTCGTCCAGAAGCTGTCGGCCCGCGCCCTCGACCGATTTGGCGACCGTGTCCTGATCAATCGGATTGACGATGCGCATGATGATCTGCGTCATACACTGCGAGAGCACGTCCTGATCCAGCTTGCCCGGGCGCTGCGTGATGAGGCCGATGCCGACGCCGAATTTGCGACCCTCTGAGAGAATCTGCTTGAGGACGTTGGTCGAGACGACCGTCTGGCCCGCGGGCGCAAAGCGATGGGCCTCTTCAAGGAGCGTGAAAACGGGATAGGGAAGATATTGATCCGAGGTCGGCTCCGCTTCTTCGCGCACCGTTGCGACGCGCGCCTTGTTGACTCGTCGCAGCAGTGTGGCGACGACCACTTGCTGCTCGTTCTGCTCTATGTCCGAGAGTTGTAGCACAGTGCAGCGGCCCGGCTGAAACAGCTCGTTCAAAGGGATGTGCTCTGTGTCGGAGAAGATCGAGTCGGGGCGGTCAAAGCGAGAATCCAACCGCCACAGTAACGCGTCTATCGAGCCGATGTTGCCGCTTGAGCCGCCGCGCCCGTCCTCGTCGCCGTATTTCTGTTTCATCACCTCATCGCGCAAGTCCTGATAACCCCACAGGCCACGCTCGCCGCGCTCGCCCGCAGTCAGGCCGCGATATGCCTGCGACAGATAATGCAGCATCTTGTCCGAAGTGCCTTCGGGCAAAAGATACTTGATGTCAGCTTCCGTCAGGGAAGAGACGCGCACCTTGATGCGGTCGTGCGTAAAGATTTTGACTTCGGGCTGGTAACCTTCCGTGGAACGAAAACGCTCGTCACCCTGAATCGACGAGAGAGTGTCGTATTCGCCATGCGGGTCAACGATCAGCACGGACGCGCGGTTGTAAGGCATCATCAACTCTTCGACGAGCACGCCCGCTGTATAGCTCTTGCCCGCGCCCGTCGAAGCCAGTATTGCCAGATGCGTCGAGACGACATCCTTGATCGAGAGCACTATGGGGACTGCGTCCGCGCTTCTGGTCAGGAGGCTGCCGACATGAGCAGAGCCCACATCAGTCAGACGACGCGGCGAGAGAACGCCGGAGAGCGTCTCAGACGAAGCGAGAAACACGGCGTCGCCCGGATTCGGCGGGATGCGCGGATTGACGAAATCGCCGAGCGCGCTGCTGAAATAACCTATGGTCTCGACAGTGATCTCGTAAAGCTCGCCGCAGTCCGTGCTCAGACCGATCAGGGATGAAACGATGGAGGGCGAAGTCTGCGGGTCTGAGAGAAAAGCATCAGGCAGATTACGCACCAGTTTGCGCGAAGTGATATTGCCAAGAATGTGGCGAGTGGTGTCTGCGTCGCGCGCCGTGTAATAGACAAACTCGCCTATACGCGCGCGCCCGTTGTCGGCTGTGATAAAAAGATATTCGTGCGGGCGCTCGCCCGGCCCCTTAATCGTGCCGATCAATTGATCGGCGGCGTTTGCGCTCATGGTGTGATCTATCAATAAACTTAGCCAGTGGCAGAATACTTTATCCGGTGGCGGCCATCTGCTCTCTCTTTTCAAGAATCTCTTCGTAGAGATGCTTAAAGCGACGCGCCTGCAAGCCCATAGTATATTCCGCTTCAATTACTTCGCGACCGCGCTTCGACAGGCGCGTGCGCAAGTCCTCGTCTTCTAATAAGAGTTTAATTCCCGCCGCCAGATCGGCAGCGTCACGATAGCGTGCCACATATCCTGTTTCAAGATGTCGCACAGCTTCCGGACATCCACCGACATCAAAAGTCACGGGCGGAGTTCCGCAGGCCATGCTCTCCAACACGCCGTTCGGAAAAGTTTCCGCGAGCGTCGGCAGCACGAAGACATCTGCGGCTGAGTACACGGCCGCCATCATCTTCTCCTCGTAAACATAGCCGAGGCGCTTGACCTCGAAAGGCAACTCGGCGTCCCAACCGTGCGCGCCCCCGCCGACCAGCAGCAGCGTCAGATCAGTCACTCCCGAAGCTGCGAGGCGTTCGAGCGCCTCCTGCAAAACTGTTCCACCCTTGTTGCGATCCTGTATGTACTGCGCGCTGAAAAGCAGCACGCGCTTTGACGGAGCGATGCCTAGAACCTCGCGCGCAGCCTCTGGCGGAATGGGGCGAAACGTTTCAGTGTCCACGCCCGTCGGAATAAAGTGTATGGGAAAACGATTGATCAAAGGACTCTGCTCGGCCAAGCCTGCGATCCACTTTGAGGGCGCGACGAAAGTCAGCTCGGAGCGACGGTAGCTCCAGTTCTTAATACGCCAGAGCGTCGCGGTCGTGTCGCGGCCAAGGCGCGGATAATCAGAGATGATAGGACACTCTCCGCAGCCCGTCTTCCAGCGCTCGCAATCGAAGGAATGAGCGCAATGGCCCGTCATCGGCCACATGTCTGAAAGCCGCCAGACGACGGGACGCCTGCGGCTCAAAAAGGGGAGCGCCGTGTGGCTGAAATAGCCGCCATGCGTGACGTACAACTGAACAATGTCCGCCTCCTGAAACCACTTGTGACGGGCCAGATGAAACGAGGACGGATAGAGGACGTATTGCAGGCTCAGCCGATTATCGAAAAATCTTTTCGAGAGGTCATCCAGAATGCGAAATTGACGGCGCGACACCAGGTCTACGTCCTCCTCGTCTCCGCTCTTTCTGCCGACCAGAATATGCGAGCGCACGCCTAGCTCTTTAAGTCCTGTGTGAATGCGAAAGGCCGCGCGACCGCTGCCACCGACAGCGTCCGTGAAGTTGATGTGAAGAACATTGAGCACAGCTAAGTTTTTACAGGTTATGAGGTGACAAGTCCAGCCAACCATTGAGCGGGTAGGTAGTGAGTTCGGGTAATCGAGTATCAGGCTCGTTGAACCTCACCACAGAGGCACAGAG
>DATLMN010000056.1:0-5416 GCA_035537255.1 Pyrinomonadaceae bacterium
AGCGTCGGTATCAATCAGGACCGGCGGAAGCGGCGCGGGCGATTGCTCAAACCTGATGGAGAAATTCTGCTGTCTTAACTGAACTTCAAAAGTCTTCAGGGTCGCGCCGATAATTTCCTCGACGCTTGAGCGCTCGAACTGGTATGTCTTGCGGTCGGACTCTATTTTGGAGAAGTCCAGAATGTTGTTGATGAGTTGCGTCAGCCGCCGGCTTTCGGTCTCGATATATTCGCCGTATTCGCGAATCTTCTCCTGCTCTTTGACGCGGCCCAGTTTTAAGAATTCGCCGAAGACGCGTATGGAAGAGAGCGGCGTGCGTAGTTCGTGCGAGACGTTGGAGACGAAATCCGTCTTCATCTGCGAGAGCTTCATGGCGCGCGAAGCGGTTCTGAGCGCCAGAATGATTCCGCCCATCACGGCCACCGCCATCAGAATCGAGAGCGACAGATTAACATTGAAATTCCAGCGCGCCCATTGCTCCGGCGTCGTATGGCGGCTGCGTATGCCCAGACTCAAATCCATGAAATACGGCAGCATCGTCGACGCCACATTGTTCTGTCCCCTGACCGGCTGCGTCGACATGACCAGATGGTCGCTTCCATCGTGAACCGTCACGATAACGTTTTGTTGTGCGTCGTCCGGGAAAAATTTCTGCAACGAGCTGCGAACGACGCGCGGAAGATAAACCTCTTTGAAGTAATCAGCGTCCAGAATCATTCCCGTCACGCCGACCACCTTTCGCCACTCGTTCGTCACCGGCTTGAGCATGACCAGATTTTTGGGGTCGTGGTCGTCAATTGAAAGGCCCGGAGATTGCAGCGCGCTTCCTTCCTGACTCAGAAGTTTCAAGGGCGCGACCGCGACGTTGACGGCACGCGCTTCGTCTATCGTCGGGCTGTAAGATTTCTTCACGTCGCGCGGATTATAAAAGAGCACCTGTGAATCGTTGCCGCTGTTGAAGACGGCGACGAATAGAAACTTCGCTTCTTCAACGTCACATTTGCCGAAGAGATACCGCGCTTTCTGCAAATCCTCCGCATTGAGGGCGCTCGCCGGAGTATTCAAGACCTGCTCGGCGCTCGTGTGATAAAAATACTTCACCTCTTTGGAAACGTCCGCGAGGTAGTTTTTCATCCACACCTTCTCCGCGACCGTTGAGGTCTTTTCCAGTTTCAGGAGCGACCAGTATTGAAGGACCAGAATACTAATCAGCGGGATGGTCACGGCGAAGAAACCAACCCACAGAAGATGCCTTTTAAAAAATGTTCTCACTCTCTCAGCTCTCATGCTCACGCGCCCGGCTGCTTCTTTTATACACCTAACCCTTGCTCCCAGTCTGTAGCAATGCCGCTACTTTTTACAATTAGTTGACAGCTTTTACCAAGCTTTTACTAATAACTATCCTCTCTCAACACTATCAAGCCTGCGATGGCAGCCACAGTAGAAATCGCTGTTAACCCATCTTTCAGTTTGAAGCGTATTGACACGTACATTACACTTTAGATGTGAAGGGAAAAGCTCACATGCCAAACCAAAATGCGTCGAAGGCTTTACTCCTATCATTTTTCATCACTCTCTCGATTGGCGTCGCCGCCATTTTGATTGCGCTGGCTGCATCCGCATCCGGCACGGGTGCCAATGGTATCGGAGCCTACTCCGGCGCACTCAGCCAAAGATTCATCAACACGCTCGTCTTCGCCCTCGCCGTCATATTCGTCATCATGTTTTTCATATTTCGCAAACGCTCGTAAATAGAAGACGGCTTAAGTACACGGCTTATATGACACCAGAGCTTCAACCGCAAGACCCGAACTACGAAAGCCGCGTTCGCGCTAGCTTCACTCGCCAGCAGGTGATGCAGACGATGGGCGCAAGCCTGACGCTCGTGGAGCCGGGCGCAGTCGAGATTGAGCTTCCGTATCGCGCCGACCTCACGCAGCAACATGGCTTCATACACGCAGGCATCATTGCTACCCTGCTCGACAGCGCCTGCGGCTACGCCGCCTTCAGCCTGATGCCCGCCGACGCAGCAGTTCTCAGCATTGAATTCAAAGTGAACCTGCTGGCCCCCGCACAGGGCGAGCTAATCAAGGCCAGAGCAGAAGTCAAGCGCGCGGGTCAGAATATAACAGTCTGCACTGCCGATGCCTCAGCCCTCAACGCAGGCCAAAGCAAAATTGTCGCCACAATGCTCGCAACCATGATGTGCCTCCGAGGCCGCAATAATCTTACCGGCTAGCAAATCTCCAAACGCCCAATAACATAAAAAGCGCTGCCCGTAATTCACTAATCAAGTGAATTACGGGCAGCGAAAAAAATACTGGTTGACCGTTAGGGAATTAGTGCCTCATAGGGATTTGATTCAAAATCGTAAAGGGACGTGATTCGTCGAGATTTTGGGCATTCCGGGGGATTTGAATCGTCAAGATGAGAATCTATATCTAATTTCAAGCTTCGTTACGCATACCTGCTCGCGGAGAACAGCTACGTAATCACAAAACTCCGAGCAAGTTTAATGCCGCGGGTAGGGAGGTTAGAAATTGGGAAATTGCGAGGAGGGGGGTTAACGACTGTCGAAAAAAGCAACAATCAGCTATCAATGTTTTGCCCAACTGCTGGATTTTTCAACAGTCTCAAATACGCGGCTGCTCGTCAGAACGCCCACCAGCCTCTCTCGTCAAGAGTGGTTGCTTTCTTCGCAAATGTCCGCACATGGACATTCGCATCATTGCCACTCCGCTCACTCAGTAATTCCTGCACGTCTTTCCCGCCAGCGAAGCCGTAAGCCCACAATGCGGACTGCCTGACCCCCGGCTCCGGGTCGTCGATGAATAACTCCCGCAGTCGCCTGCTACTTTCATCAGACCAGAGGAAGGCGAGGCACGCGACTGCAGCTAGGCGTGCTTTCATGTCTCCTGCCTGAAGAGCGGGCAGGATGAAGCGCGCATCCCTCAGCCAGCCCAACTCGCCGCGTGCTGTCCTAGCAAGGAAGCGACACTCGTGCCCACCCCACTTCTGCGCTGCGTACAAGAGTACGTCCGCCCGGTCGAACAGGAACTCGGCTGCCTCCAGAGGCTCTTTCGAAAAACGATTCACGTCGCCCGGGTTGGGGACTCGCCGCACACAGTCGTAAAGAAGGGTTATTAGTTGGGTGTTATCGTTGTTCTTCCGCAGCACAGGATAGAGTGGGCGAAGTATGTCGAGCAGTTCGTGTGAGGTCCAACACGGCACCTCTCTTGATACTTCATGCGGGAGATCAAGCGTGCACAAGCCATGCTCGCCGAGCCAAGGCCGAACTTCGTGCAACACATCATCAACGCGACAGCGCACGCTCTCCGCTTCGCGCCGCGTTGACCAGTCCATTTTCCGGGGCAGAAAGTCGTCAAGCCTGCGGCGCAGTTCCTCGGCTTCCGCTGCGATCAGCAGCGCCTGACCAACTGCCGCCGAAGGTAGATAACACTTGTCGAGCGCGTTGAGCCGCTCGCCAGCAGACATCGAGTCCCAGTGTGACTCAATGCGACACAACTCCACATAGGCTTTAGCTTCGCTAAGCCCTTCCTTACGATGATAGTAATATGCCTCGTTCCCGAGCATCCCGACTTTGTAAACCCGCCTAGTGCTGCGCTTTTTCCGCTCGGCGCCAACCACATCAACCCTCTCCTTCGAGATATCTGTAAGAATACTGAAGAGACTCTGCAAACGGACGGGTCGGAGGGAAGGGTCGAGTTCGATTTCGTCGGAAACGTCGCGGACGGTCACAGGCCGCCCGAGGTGTTTAAATGCG
This sequence comes from Pyrinomonadaceae bacterium, assembly GCA_035537255.1. Taxonomy (GTDB): domain Bacteria; phylum Acidobacteriota; class Blastocatellia; order Pyrinomonadales; family Pyrinomonadaceae; genus DASQYE01. The sequence goes on from DATLMN010000056.1 coordinate 3,785, forward strand.
CGCCGCACCGCTGTCCCCACACGTTCTGTATTAGTCGCGTAGGTGTGCCCGAGATCCAGTTCCTTGGAAGGCACGTCTACTGGCACCCATAGAATAGCCTTCTCGCCTTTGCGTCTAATCTTGCGAACTAACGGTGGCTGCGCGCGCGAGTTCAGAGCAAGCATCTGCATAGCATCAACGACGGGCTGCCGCTCGCGCGACTTTGGGTGTGCTCCCGGCGTGGTAGACCATCGAGCACGGACTTCACCTGTAGAGACAGGGCGCGGCAATCGGCCTTCCTCTTTAGCCATCCGGAGATGTTCGTCCCAGATATCGGCGAACGCCTGCGCCACCTCTTCAATCCACGTGAGCGGCCCTTTAGGCGCGTACGCGACCGAGTCTAACTCAGCAGGGAGATAAAGGTTATGACCCTTACCTTCGCCCCGGACCACCCCGATCACCTGTAGGTTCTTTGTTTCGGCAAGGCTCAGTATGTCATGCATAATTGTCGAAGGATTCAGGTCGCGTGCTTCCGACGTGCCTTCGATGTACGTCAGTATGTCACCGAGGCGGACCGAACGCCCGAACGCGGTGACGGCTCCTCGCACTAACTCCATGGCGCGGCCTCTCCGAGTCTTCTCGTCTGGCAGGGTAGTGCGTTCGGGATCGAGGACCGACTTCACCCCGTAATAGCGCTTTTTACCGATCTTGCCCGGCGAGAAGACGAGTCCACGCACGAAAGCCCAACCGTTTCGTGAAATAACGGATGGGTTTTTGGGCATCTTCGCGTTTCTTTCATCGCCCGAAGGGCCAGTTGGCACTCTTTTCCAACTCACCTGTGAGTGCGATCACATGCCGCGCGTTCGAAGATCCGCCGCTAGAAAATCGTTGATGTCAGAGTACGACGCCAATTTCGTGAGACCTGCGAAACTGCCATCCGACTTCAAGGCTTGTGCCGCGCGCATGAAGCCGGTCCATGCCGCAAGGGCCAGCGCGGGGCCAACGCTGATGCGCCGGACGCCAAGTGCCGCGATGTCGCCGACGTTGAGTCCGATGTCGTGGGAGACCAGCAGATTAAACGGTTTCGGTTGGATCGCTTCCACGAGAGCCTTGATTTCTTCAGGCTTGTGAACGCCCGGTGCGAAGAGCACATCAGCGCCCGCCTCCGCGTAAGCTTGGAGACGGCGGACGGATTCGCTGAAGGGATCCGGATGGCCGACAAGATAACACTCAGCTCTCGCGGTCAGCAGCACTCCGCTGCCCGACTGATCGATCGCTTGCCGTGCTGCCCGAATACGCTCGACCGCAATCGGCAGGTCATAGAGTGGCGCCGACCGTTCCCCGGTGGCATCCTCGACCGACAATCCCGCGACCCCAGTCGCCACACATCGCGCGATGCTATCTGCCACCTCCTGTGGATCATCTCCGTATCCCGACGCGAAGTCGGCATTGACTGGCAGATCGACCGCGGCGGCAATGTCGGCGATATGGGCCAGGCTTTGATCGCGAGAGACGACTGAGTCGGAATCCGGTAGCCCTTGGGAAAAGGCAAATCCTGCGCTGGTCGTCGCCAGCGCCGGGAAACCCAGATGCTGAAGGTAGCGCGCGGAGCCGACGTCCCACGGATTAGGGATGACGAAACAGCCCCTTTCG
>DATLMN010000057.1:0-41437 GCA_035537255.1 Pyrinomonadaceae bacterium
AGAGTTGTTCAAGCGCGCTTACGAGGCACAGCAGTCCAACGACTACGAGGAAGCGATAGCGCTCTACAAACGCTCCATCGCGCGCTATCCGACCGCCGAGGCTCACACCTTTCTCGGCTGGGTCTACAGTTTTCAGAGCCGTTATGACGAGGCGATAGAAGAATGCCTGGAAGCGATTCGTCTGGATGAGACGTTCGGCAATCCTTACAACGACATCGGCAGCTACCTGATCGCCAAGGGCGACATCTGGACTTGCATCACCTGGTTCAAACGAGCGCTGCAAGCCGCGCGCTACGAATCATACGCCTTCCCGCATTTCAATCTGGGTCGCGTTTACGAAATGCGCGGGCGATTGCTCGAAGCGGCCAAGCATTACGGGCTCGCGCTCGAAGAACAGCCGGACTTTGCGCAGGCCGCTTCAGCGCTGCGTCGCATGCAGGCGCGGCTCAACTAAAGATGAGGCGAGCGCGAGTCTCTGACAAAACCCACACAGAAAGAGACCAAAAGCGGATTCAAACAGGGATGGACAGAGATTGTCAGGATAAAAGCAAAGCTGTGTAAGATGAGTTGAGATTTTAACTTTCAGATATAAAGCACGACTGCTTTCTTCCTGTTCTTATATCCTGAAATCTCTGTCCATCACTGTTAATTTCTTCCCTCTCGTCATTTCTCGATCTTCATCTTCTTCCGATTCTCGTCCACGGCGACGTAGATGACTTCGGCCTCTGTGACGCGGACGCGCTCTTCACGGCCACCGTGGCGCTCCGCTTCGACGATGACGCGCACGGTGATGGAGGTTGTGCCGATGCGTACGACTTCGGCATAAAAGCTGACGAGGTCGCCGACGAAGACGGGTTTGTGGAAGATCACTTCGCGCATCGCGACCGTGACCATGCGCTCGATCTTGCTGCGGCGATGCGCTTCGATGGCCCCGGCCATGTCTATGTAACTGAGGATCACGCCGCCGAAGATTGTCCCCTGCGAGTTGGTGTCGCGCGGCAAGAGAGTAATGCGAATCGCCGGATCAATATAAGAACTCATAAAAATCAGATGTCAGATGCTGAATGTCAGATGTTAGATATTAGAAGCTGAAACGATAGCCATTTGGCTTTGACCAGCATCTAGTATCCGGCATCTGACATCTGCTCTATCTGCTCCTTTATCCATGCTGTGATGATGCGCTTCATCTCATCAAGGCATCCTTCAAAAAAGTGATCGGCCTCGGGGATGACCTCAAGGCGTGCGCGCGCTTGCGCGGGAAGTCTTTGGACGAGCGAGCGTAAATGCTCGACTTGCCCGAACTCGTCTCGCTCGCCGTGGACGAAGAGTATCGGCTTGTGACAAGCTTCGAGGAATGTGAAATCGTACTTGTCTACGGGCGTGCCGATGCTGACGAGACGATGCACACGCGCGTCCTTTATCCCGACCTCCATCCCCACGCGCGAGCCGAACGAGAAGCCCGTAAGCGTCAGGGAAGCGTTCGGATAATGCTCGCTTAAATAATTCAGCCCGACGCGCGCGTCTTCCATCTCGCCGCGCCCTTCCTCGTGTGTGCCTGTGCTCTGTCCGACGCCGCGAAAGTTGATTCTGAGCGTCACAAGCCCCGCGTCGTTTAAGGCGCTGGCCGCGCGAAAGACCACCTTGTTATGCATCGTCCCGCCGCCCAAGGGATGCGGATGAAGCACCAGCGCCACACCCTTCGGCTCGCCCTCGCGCGGCTCTTTGAGAATGGCTTCAAGGCGACCGTGCGTCGTCTCTATAAACAGATTGCCGGACGGATACATGATTCAATAAATTTTTAGTTTACGTCTTTTCCCGAGAGACTAGCAGAAATCGGCCCGACTGGCTAATCAGTGTCAGAAACGTATGCGCAGAAGATGTGCGTAAGAAGGACTGCGAGGGACGCTTTGTCAGTTAAGGCAACAAAGTTTGCGTAAGAGAGGCCGCTGAGTTATCCGAATTCGTATTGAAAAGCATATGGGTTTGGCGTAGTATGCCCGCCTACGATGTAATCTCTGACACGCTCGGCGTGTTCTTGAGAGCCTGCGCTGTTTTCATTGTTCTTCCTCCCTCGTTCCGGGACAAACGGTTATGCCGCACCAATGATCGGTCAAATAGTCTCACATTATCGCATTCTAGCACCGCTCGGCGAGGGCGGCATGGGTGCTGTGTACATTGCCGAAGACATGCATCTGGGACGGCGCGTCGCCATCAAGTTCCCGACCAGCACCAACGCGGACGAACATCACTTTCGCGCACGCTTTCTACGTGAAGCGCGCTCCGTCTCAAAGCTCAGTCATCCTCATATTGCGACCGTCTATGATTACGGCGAGACGAGCGAAGGCCATCCCTTCCTCGTCATGGAATTGATCGAGGGAACTTCTCTGAGCGACCTGATGCACGAGGGGCAGATGACCCTCAAGCGCGCCGTCGAGATCATAGAGACCATCACAGAAGCGCTCGGAGAAGCGCACCGCCAGGGCATCGTCCACCGCGATGTCAAGCCCTCTAACATCCTGATCAACGAGCGCGGTCAGGTCAAGGTCTTGGACTTCGGACTCGCCAAGCAGTTCAGGGACGAGCCCGCGCACTCCGCCGACCCGGATGCCAGGACGCTACTCGCCACGCATACGCGTAGCGGCGCGGTCGTCGGCACGCCGCTCTATCTATCGCCGGAGCAGGCAAAGGGCGCTCCCGTAGACGCCCGAAGCGACCTCTTCGCACTCGGCGCTCTGCTTTATGAATGCATCGCCGGGCATCCCGCTTTCGCCGGAGCCAGCGTCATAGAGATCGCTGCGCAGGTCATACACGTCACGCCGCCCGCGCCTTCGAGCATCAACAAGCTTGTGCCGAAGGAATTGGACGCGGTCGTGATGAAGGCTTTGGAGAAAAATCCGGAGGATCGTTACCAGACGGCAGCAGAGATGCTCGAAGATTTGCAGGCCGTGCGCCTCTCTATGAGCGAGGACTTGCAGGCGCACCGCACACAGCGCATCGCTCCCTCACCGAAAACGTCGCACCCAAGCGCCCTTGTGACTCTCTCCGATCTGCTGCAACAACCGCGCGTCTCGATTGCGCGCCTGCTCCTGGGAGTCCTGGTCTTCCTGTCTGTCATCGGCGTCGTCTGGTGGGTTTGGTTTCGCCCGATAGTGTATCAGCCACCGCAGGAGGCCGCGCGCTGGTTCGAGACGGGCGCGTACGCGTTGCGCGAGGGAGCTTACTTTCAGGCGAGCAAGGCGCTTGAGCGCGCCATCGTCGTCGATGACAAATTTGCTCTGGCACATGCGCGCCTGGCTGAGGCATGGTCGGAGCTGGATTACGGAGACAGGGCCAAGGACGAGTTGTTGCGCGTCAATCAACTGATGAGCGGGCGCGCCTCTCTGGCAAAATCCGACGCGCTCTATCTTGATGCAGTCACAGCGACGGCCACGCGCGACTTTCCGCGCGCCGTCAAATCCTATGAAGAGCTGGCGCGCCAGAGGCCGAACGCGGCGGAGGTCTATGTCGATCTGGGGCGCGCCTACGAAAACGACGAGCAGACGAAGAAGGCTCTGGAGAGTTATCTCAAAGCGACGGAGCTGGATCAGCAGTACGCGACGGCCTTTCTGCGCGCAGGCATTATCTACGGGCGTCTTCAGGAAGCCGCGAGCGCAAAGGCCGCCTTCGATAAAGCCGAACAGATCTATCAGGCGCTGGGCAACGTCGAAGGTCGCGCAGAAGTTTTTTTCCAGCGCGGCGCTCTCTCTCTCAAGGGCGGGCAGTTACTGCTGGCGCGTGCGCAGTTGCAGCAGGCGCTCGATCTGGCAAAAGTCACGGCCAACCTGCCGCTGCAAATCAAGACTATGCTGCAACTGACCTATGCCTTTCACAACGGCGGCGATGCGGCGCAGGCGGAGAAGCTGGCCGTCGACGCGGTCGCGCTGGCGCAGAATAACGGGATGGAGAATCTCTCCATGCGCGGGCTGGTCGATCTGGGCAGCGTTTACCTGTCGCGCGGCGATTCCAGTCGCGGAGATTATGAAGAGGCCAACAAGTATTTTACGCAGGCGCTCGATCTGGCGCGCCGTTACAAGGCGCGGCGCAACGAGGCTCGCGCGCTGCTTCTGCTCGGCAGTCTGCGCATACAGCAGAACAAGCCTGACGAAGCTGTGCGTTATCTTGAGCCCGCGCTGGCCTTCTACCAACAGAGCGGTTTTCGCAAAGAGGCATCGCAGGTGATTCTGCTTTTGGGTCGCGCCAAACGTCAGAAGGGCGATTATGAAGGAGCGCTCAAAGACTTTAAGCAACAGCTAGCATTAGCCGAAGAGGTCGGCGATCAGTTGCAGAAAGCTTTCCTGCAAGAGGGCATCGCTAATGTCCTGATGCGGCAGGAACGTTATACGGAAGCGATCAGTTATTTCCAGCAGAGCTTCGCCGTCTACAAATCGCTGGGTATGCAGCGCGGCGCGGGCAATACTTTAGCCAATCAAGCCAACGTCCTCTGGCAACTGGGACATTACGAAGAGGCCCGCGCGAAATTTGATGAGGCACGCGCCATCGTCAATCAAACGGATCAGGGAAAACCCGTGCTGACGGACATTCTGCATTACGAGGGGACGATGGCGCTCAGCCAGCGCCGCTTCGCTGACGCACAAAAGAACGCCGAAGAAGTGCTTAAGATGATCGGCAAAAAGAGTTCTGCCACGTCCATTCAGGTGACAGCTCTGCTAGGGCAGGCGCAAGTCTTCAACGGCGCGAAGGCGGAAGGAGTTCGCCTGTGTCAGGAAGCGGTCGAGCTGGCTGGCAGTCTGGGCGATCCCTGGCTGCTCTCTACGGCGAAGCTGGCGCTGGCTGATGCAGAGTTCGAGACGGATGATTTCAAGGGGTCGCTCAGGGATGCGCTCAGTGCGCAGGAGAGCTTCGCTCGTCTGGGCCAACCGGAATCAGAGTGGCGCGCATGGCTTATGGCCGCGCGCGCCGCTCGTCGTGCAAATGATGACGAGCAGGCTCGCCAGTACGCTGCGCGCATCCCCGAACTGCTCTCCGGGCTCAAAGAGCGTTGGGGAGCGGAAAGCTACAACAGTTACCTCACCAGACCAGATGTGCAACTCTTGCGCAAGCTCTTGCAAGATGAATTTGCGATCAGCAGTTAATCGACCACCAACCTCAAAAAGGAGCAAAGCCCCATGAGCCGCAAACCAAACGATACGACAGGGCAGACGCCGGGCGATTACCCACAGGCAAAAGACAAGAAGACGAGCAAGAAGAAATCAAGCAAACTCAAAAAAGACCTCGCGGGAGGAGGAGACGAAGAGACGCCAGTGACTGTTTCGGGCGGCTCAATCGTCATCAGGTCGGTCTTCGACCGCGAGGATTTAGACGGCAAAAAACATAAACAGTGTAAGATCAAAGACACGCCCGGCAAGAAATGGACGCCCATCCGTGTGGAGATAGATGACGATAACGGGATCAGGAGTTTCGACATCGTGGGAGACGGCGCTTTCGTCCGCGTCATCTTCAAGCGTCCCGCTTAAGCCTCTCCAATAGACCAGAACACACCAAACTTTAAGGGCAGCGCTCTTCCGCGAAGAGCGCTGCCCTTAAAGTTCTTCCCTTTGGATAAAGCTCTCTCTGACGAGTGCTTCTTACTTTCCTGGCTGGTTCTTCTCCATAGATTCCTTCGTCTCGTCGAGCTTTTCCGTCACCTGCTCGGCTTCCGGAATGACGGCTTGCAGCGCGCCGACGACTGCCCCCGTGGCCGCGCCCGTCAAGACCTTGCCCGCTACGCGCCTGGCCTCTTTGGCGATCTTGGAAGTGGTGGTCTTCACGCCCTTCCTGCCGCCGCCACCTTTTTTACCGCCGCCCTTTTTAGCGCCACCCTTCTTAGCTGCGCCGCCGCCCTTGGACGCTCCGCCCTTTTTGGTAGGCTTCTTAGCGCCGCCCTTTTTGCCCCCACCCTTTTTAGCGCCGCCGGAAGACCCTGCCTTCTTGGTTGATTTCTTTGAGGACTTCTTGGCTGATGATGAGCCCTTGCGCGAGCCGCTCGATTTCTTACCCGATTTTTTTGTTGCCATGTCTCTCTCCTTGATTGTTGAATCGACCTGGAAGAATAATCACACCCTATCAAAAGAGGCTCGCTCTGTCACCAAAAATTTAAGCGCGCTCCCTTTCGTTCTGATTAATAATGAGCCCGGAGGCGCACAGTGCCGCTGCTGCTCGCCTCAAATTTCTAAAACTATGATTGACTCGCCATTTGGAAAAGGATAGCTTTCCTGAAGAGGGGCTGCCGACGACGCGCTTCTGTACCCCAGCGGACAGTGCGCCGTCAGCCGACACTGAGAAGAAGCAGCCAGCGGCGCGCAGGGATTGTTCCCCTGCTCCGCCAAAAGAGCACGTCACAGACATACGGGTCAGGGAGGCATAAAATTATGGAGGGTAAACGCGTCCCGCCGCGCGCCGCCGATCAAGCCGAGCCGGATTCCCTGCTCGAAGGCGATGAGCTTTACCACTCGCTGGCTGAACTGATGCCGCAGATCGTCTGGACGGCTGACGCGGAAGGCTCTTTCGATTACTACAACCGCCGCTGGTACGAATACACCGGACAAACGCCGGAGCAGACTCTGGGCTGGGGCTGGCAGCCAATCCTGCACCCGGATGATGCCGAGCGTTGTCTGCGGCGCTGGGCGCGTTCCGTCAAGACAGGCGAGGACTACGAGATCGAATATCGCTTCCGTCGTGCGTCCGACGGAAACTATCGCTGGCATCTTGGGCGCGCAGTGCCTGTGCGCAATTCGTCCGGGCAGATTCTGAAGTGGATCGGCACGAGCACCGACATACACGATCACAAGCTGGTCGCAGAAGAACGCGAGGAGCTTTTAGCCCGCGAGCAAGTGGCGCGCCACCAAGCCGAACTGATGAGCGCGCGGCTCGAAAGTGTCCAGATCATTACGCAGGCGGCGCTCGCGCATCTCTCTATCAACGACCTGCTCGACGAAGTGCTCACACGCATACGCGAGATTCTGAGCGTCGATACGGTCGCCATCCTGCTGGTCGAAGAGGCAGAGGGCGAGCTTTACGCCTGGGCCGCCAAGGGATTGGAAGAAGAGGTCGAGCAAGGCGTACGCCTGCCCATCGGGCGCGGGTTCGCCGGCGGCATCATTGCCAAACGAGCGCCCACCATCATCTTTGATCTGGAGCACGCCGACGTGCTCAATCCTCTGCTGCGCGAGAAGGGCCTCAAGTCTATGCTCGGCGTGCCTTTGATGATCGAGGGACGCGCCATCGGAGTCATTCATGTCGGCACACTCCACTCGCGCCGCTTCACGGGAGACGACACGAGCCTCCTGCAACTGATCGCCGACCGTCTCGCTCTGGCGATAGATCATGCGCGGCTCTACGAAGTGGAACAAGCGGCGCGCGCCGAAGCTGAAGCCGCCAACCGCGCCAAGGATGAATTTCTCGCCACCGTCTCGCATGAGCTGCGCACGCCACTGACGCCGATCATCGGCTGGGTACACATGCTGCAAAGCGGTACTCTCTCGCCGCGCGAGGTCGAGCGCGGTCTGACCATAATCGGTAAGAACTCTTACGCCCTGACCAGATTGATCAACGACCTGCTGGATATGTCCGCTATCCTCAGCGGCAAGATGCTGATCGAAAACGCCGTCGTCCCCGTCGACGACGCCGTGGAGGAAGCGGTCGAGACAGTGCGTATGGAGGCCGCCCTTCGCGGTATTGAGATCGAGTTCATGCCCTGCGACAAAGGGACGATGATGGTCTCTGGCGACCGCACACGGCTCATTCAGGTCTTCTGGAATCTGCTGCACAATGCCGTCAAATTCTCTGACAGCAAATCGCGCGTACAGGTTCGTTGCGAGGCGGATGAAGAAGAGGTGCGCGTTCATATAGAAGATCGCGGCATAGGAATCAGCGAAGACTTCCTGCCCTTAGTCTTCGAGCGTTTTCGCCAGGCGGACGGCTCGAAGACCAGACTCCACGGCGGGCTGGGTCTTGGGCTCTCGCTCGTCAAAAGTTTCGTCGAAGCGCACGGAGGCAGCGTTTCGGCCACAAGCCCCGGCCACGGACACGGGAGTCATTTCACCGTCCATCTTCCGCGACTGGCGGAGGATGGCCTGAGCGTCAGGCGAATCCCCCAGGATGATTTGAAGGCCGCGCCCGCCGGTGAGCGTGTGCGCTTGCTCGTCATAGAGGATTCGTCCGATACGCTGGACATGTTGCAGGTCGTCTTTGAGATGAGCGGTTACGAGGCGACGCTCTGCCAGACACCGACCGAGGCATTGCGCGTTGGCGCATCAATGTGGTTTGATATGATCATCTCAGATATAGGGATGCCGGAAATTGATGGTTACGAATTGCTCGCGCGGCTGCGAGAGATAAAGCATCTGCGTGATGTTCCGGCGGTAGCGTTGACCGGCTATGCCTCGCATGCGGACGCCGAGCAGGCGCGCAGAGCAGGTTTCCAAGCGCATATCGCCAAACCTGTCGATCCGACTGAGCTGGCGACGAAGATTGAAGAGCTGCTGCATCAAGGCCGCCGTAGATCAGAGCAGTAGTGGTGATTCAATCCGCGCTCGCGCCCCAGTTGTTCTTCAGACCAGCAGATGAATTTTTCGCAAAAATTCATCTGGGCCAGACCTCGCTTTACCTTGTAAGGAGGGAGTCAAAATGCAAAGCGCGCTTGCCCCGAAGTATTCAGAGCGCCCGGAAGCCCTGCGTTTTATCCAGCTATCGAGCCAGCTTTTCTCAAGCGGCGGCGATAGATCAATCGAGGACATAGCAAGGAGCAGCGATGCGATCAGGTCAGGCGAGAACAGGCCGCGAGCCCTCGTCGTCGACGATGCTCCGGACGTAACGGAGATGCTCGCGCTGTTTCTAGAGCACGCCGGTTACGAAACGGTGATGGCGTATTCCGCGCCCGACGCGCTTGCCGTGGCGCAGGAGGAGCGTTTCGATGTCATCGTCTCGGACATTGGCATGCCCGGGATGAACGGTTATCAATTGGCCGAAGCTCTGCGCGGCCTGCCCGAGTACAACACCGTCACGATGATCGCCGTCACGGGCTTTTCGGCTTTCGATGATCGCGGCCGTGCCGTCCAGTCAGGCTTTAACGCGCATCTGACGAAGCCCATTAACCCCGCGACGCTTCTAGAGCTTATCCAACGTCTGGAAAAATAGGGATGAGGGCGGAGGGATGAGGGATGAATAAGATTTGCGTGAATACGACAATGAACAATTCACTCTGGTCTTCATCCCTCCGCCCTCCGCCCTCATCCCTTAGTTAGACTACTATGCAGGATGTGCAGGACGGGTTAGGCGAGTCGTTGGTGGACGAGGGCGGGCGCGAGCCGAAGAAGAAGGGCCGTCCCCGTAGGGGCGAGCGCATTCTGGATGCTTCGGACGCAGCCGTGCGCGCCCTTTACCTGATCGTCGGGGCCGTCACCATCGGCCTCATCTTCTGGCGGCTACAATTCTCTAACCAGAGCATCTGCTGCGGAGACTTCGACGGCTACTATCATATACGTTGGAGTCGCCTACTCTGGGAGAACATGCGCGCGGGCCACTTCTTTCCGCCCACCTTCCAGTGGCTGCCGCTGACCACGCTCAACCCTAAGGACTACGTCGATCACCATCTGCTCTTCCATATTCTTCAGATTCCCTTTACATGGTTCGGCGATCTGCGACTGGGCGCAAAAATTGCGGCGACCATTTTCAGTAGCCTCGCGGTCTTCTCCTGTTACTGGCTGATCGTGCGCTACCGCATTAGCTACGCGCTCGTGTGGCTGGTGGCGATGCTCAGTTGTTCCGCGCCGTTTCTTTACAGGCTGAACATGGCGAAAGCCCCGCCCGTCTCGATCATCTTTATGGTGGCGGGCATCTACCTGCTGTTCGAGCGCAAGTACGTGTGGCTCGCGCCGCTGGCATTTCTTTACGTCTGGACTTACAGCCTGTTCGTGACGCTGCTGGCGGCCGCCGTGATCTGGACTGCTGTCCTGGTGTGGAGCGAGTGGCGTTTCGAGTGGCGACCGCTCGTGTGGACGGGCGTGGGCACAATCGCGGGCTTTATCATCAATCCATACTTCCCTAAGAACGTGACGCTTTTTCTTGAGCACGTCTGGATCAAGGTGCGCATCTGGGATGATTTTTCGACGAGCGTCGGTTCGGAGTGGTATCCGTACGAAAGCTGGTTTTTTCTGGGTAGCTGTCTGGTGGCCTTCGTGGCGATGGTCGTCGGCTATATTGCGTTCGACTGGGCGGACAAGCGTCGCGCCATGCGCCCGCTCTTCTTCCTGATCTTTTCGACGCTGTTGATGGTCGCCAGTTTTCGCTCGCGCCGCTTCGTCGAGTACTGGCCGCCCTTCGCCATCCTGTTCGCAGCCTTTACGCTGCAAACGATCTTTGAGGGCGCGCGGCGCAGAGTCGTCGGACACTTGCCGGAAGATTTGATGGACGAGTTGCAGCCATTTCTGGACAGGGACGAGCCTGCGGAAACCGTCGCCCAGCGGCGCGTGCGCGAGTACCGGCAAACGGGCGCGGCCGTCTTCATCGCGCTGCTGCTAGGCGTCGTGCTGGTCGTCAACGTGCGCGAGACTGCGAAGACTCTAGGGGATGAAGCCGGGCCTGATCGTTATCGCGGCGGCATGCAGTGGATTCAAACGAATGTGCCCGCCGGAGAGATGGTCTTTAACACGGACTGGGACGATTTCCCGAAGATGTTTTTTTACGACACGTCGCACACGTATGCTTCCGGGCTCGACCCGACCTACCTGCTGGACAAAAATCCCGAACTCTCGAAGCTCTACGAAGAGGTCACGCTCGGCAAGATCAAGGACGCAGCGCCGATCATACGCGACCGCTTCGGCGCGCGTTACGTCTTCTCGGACACGGAAGATGTCCACAACGATTTTTATTTCAATGCCAAAGAGAGCGGCTGGTTCGACATCGTTTACGAAGACGACGAATGCACTGTGCTACAGATACGCGACCAGAAGGGAGTGCCGCTGCCGGAAGAGCCGGACGAGGCAAACGGCGATCAATCGGATGACATGGATGTTGGCACACAAGAGGAGGAGCAGCAACATCAGGGCAACGCAGCGCCTTGAGATTCTTGTCGCAGAGTTTGTGTGCGGATAGATCAAGCGCCGGAAAGCGTCTATGTAGCGGCTATGGAAATGAGCGTCAAACTTTTTAGAACGAGCGCGTTGCTCGGCGCGCTTCTCCTTGCGACCGCTTTTCCGGGCGGTTGCCGGAAATCTTCCGATTCATCCAACAGTTCCTCAGGCACAACGCAATCGCAGGCGGCAACGCCAACACCGCCGCGCACGGACTTTGAGCAGAAGCTGCAATACGTGCGCGACGGCCAGTTCCATCATATTTATGTCTTTACGCGCAAGGACAATGGAGTATTCGACAGAGCGGATGTGGAATACCTGACAGCCAACTCGCCCGTCGGGGAAAAGACCAACATGAGAGTCAAGACGGACGACGGCCAGCGCGTCGTCATCGGCACTAACTTTGAATACACGCAGGAACAGTTAGACGCCCTCAGTAAGCGCTTTAACATCGAAGACTACACGGGAAAATAAAAGAACATCACGGCAAGTAATGGCAAGCATTCTATCCCGTCGGTGAATAAAGAAAGGCGGCACGAACGTTCAAGTTCGCGCCGCCTTTCTCTATTTCTCTAACTTTATTTCGAGGCGGTTTTCTGGAAATCGCCAGCCTTGATGATAGTAATCTTCGACGGGTCTATGTGGCGGCGCAGCGCAGCGGTGATCTGCTCCGGCGTGAGAGCGGCGATCTTCTTCTCGAACTCCGCGTCCCATGCGAGCGTCCGATTGGTGTAGAGACGCGCGGCGAGCACCCTGGCCAGCACACTGTCCTGCGAGCGGTTGACCTGTTGCGATTGAAGATAACCGGCCTTTGCCGCCTCGACCTCTTCAGCGGTAAAACCTTCCGATAGAGCACGCGCGATCTCTTCCTTGTAAGCCGCCTCGACCTTCGAGACGTTCTGCGGCGCGTAGATGGCAAACGACGTGAACGTGCCGGACTTGTCTAGCGAGCTGACGATGATGCGCGAGCCGACGCCGTAACTCAATCCCTCTTTGACGCGAATACGCATACGCAGGCGCGAGTTGTCGGAGTTGCCCAGGATGTAATTGCCAAGCACCAACGCCGGATAATCCGGATCGTCATCGCGCAACTGTATATTCAGGCCGGAGGTAAAGAAGGCGTTGGCCTTGTCCGGCGCATCCAGAGACTTGTTGATCGAGGGCACGTCCTTGTAAAGATTGACGAGCCGTTCAAAGGCGCGCGGGCTCTTCCAGTTGCCGAGCAAATCCGTGGCGAGACGCGCGATCTCCTTATCATCAAAGTCGCCGACCACGGCCAGCTCGCCGTTCGACGCACCGTAGAAATCCGCGTAAAACTTTTTGATCTCTTCGATGGTCGCGGCCTTGACCACCTCAATCTGCTCGTCCGGCGTCATCACATAGCGCGGGTCGCCCTTCGGATAAGGATTAAGATGGCGATTCAAAGCGACGGTCGCCATCGCCTGCGGGTCACTCTTGGACTGTTCGATGGCGGCCAGGGACTCCTGCTTGAGCTGCGCGAACTCGCTTTCCGGGAAAGAAGGCTCGCGCAGGACTTCAGTAACGAGCTTGAGCACGGCCGGAAGATTTTCGCGCACGGTCTCTATGCCGACGACCGCAAAGCTCGGGCCGGCAGTGACGGAGACCGTTGCCTTCAAACGATCAAACTCGTCCTTGATCTGCTGGCGCGTATGCTTCTGTGTGCCGCGCATCAGCATAAAGCCGACGAACTGCGCGGCGGCCGCGCGATTTAGTAAGCTCTTTTCATCGCCATAGCGCAAAGTCATCGCGGCAAAGACCGTGCTGCCGCGAGTCTTTTTGGGCAGCAGCGCCAGCTTTAATCCGCCGGGCGTAGTGTTGCGAATGGTGCGCGTCTCGATATTCGAGGGAGACGGGTCGAAGGCTTCGCCCGCAGTGATCGCGGCATCGCCCTTGTAGTCCTTGAGCATCGCCGTCAGATCAGGGACGGGCGGAATCTCCGCTCGATCAGGCTTCTGCGTCGGAACGAACATCGCGAGCGTGCGGTTAGATGATTTGAGATATTTTGACGCGACGCGGTTGACATCTTCGGCGGTCACCTGCCGCAGCCTGTCACGATGAAGAAAGAAGAGTCGCCAGTCGCCCATGCCCAGCCATTCGCTCATCGCCAGACCGACATCCTGCGAAGAGTTAAAGGTCTGCTCCATATCTTTGAGCAGGGCCGTGCGCGCACGCTCGACCTCTTCTTTGGTGAGCGGGTTGGCGCTGAGGCTTTCGATGGTTTGCAGCAGTGCATCGCGCGCCGCATCCAGCGAAGCATCCGTGCGTACCTCTGCGCCGAAGACGGCAACGCCGGGCTCTTTCAGTTGAAAACTAAATCCCGCCACGGAGCTTGCCTTGTTCGTCTCCACCAGGGCTTTGTGCAATCGTCCGGCGGGTCTTGCGCGCAGGATTTCCGTCAAAATATCAACCGCTGCAAAGTCCGGATGCGAGCCCGAAGGCACGTGATAAACGCTCATCACGGCCTGCACATCGCCGACGCGGCGCAGCGTCACGGCGCGCTCGCCGTCCTGCGTCGGCTCTGAGGTGTAGGACTTTTGCAGCACGCGCGCGGGGCGCGGGATCGGAGAAAAATTCTTGTTGATGAGGTCTAAGGTTTTGGCTTCGTCGAAGCGCCCCGCCACGAGCAGCACTGCGTTGTCCGGCTGGTAATAGTTGCGATAGAAAGCCTGCAATCTTTCAATCGGCACATTCTCAATATCGGAGCGCGCGCCGATGGTCGAGTTGCCGTAGTTGTGCCAGAGAAAAGCCGTCGAGACGGCGCGTTCCAACATCACACCCTGCGGATCATTCTCGCCCGCTTCAAACTCGTTACGCACGACGGACATCTGGCTGTCCAAATCCTTCTTGGCGATAAAGGAGTTGATCATGCGGTCGGCCTCCATCTCTATGGCCCAACGCATATTCTCGTCCGAGGCGACGAACGTTTCGTAATAGTTTGTTCTGTCCAGCCACGTCGTGCCGTTGCGCCGCGTGCCGTGCTCTGCAAACTCTTTCAGGATATTGGGATGATTCTTCGAGCCCATAAAAAGCAGGTGCTCAAGCAGGTGTGCCATCCCCGTCTCGCCATAATTCTCATTACGCGAGCCGACCAAGTAGGTAATGTTGACGGTCGCCGTCGGCTTCGACTGATCTGGAAAAAGCAGCACGCGCAGACCATTTTGCAAACGATATTCCGTAATGCCTTCGACGGAGGTGACGCGCTCGACGCCTGCGGGCAAGGGCGTGGCAGCGCTCTGCCCGGAGGGCGAGGCGGCGGCAGTCTGCTGTGAAAAAGAGGCGCTGGCGTTTGAGGCAAACGGCGCTACAAGTGCGCACAAAGAGACGAGCGCGAGAGCAAAACGCGCGCTTCGGTTTCGATAAAAATTGATCATAAGACCCTCCGGAAATGCTCATCCCCGAGAGGGGACGAGCCGCAAACTGTTTAATATTCGAGACGGAATGCCGGGCAGATAGATGTGAAAACCCCGATCCGAGGTTTTTATACGGGATCAGGCCCCCTTTTGTTTCTCCCGCCGGAAAATTCGAGACAGCTAAACAGAGATTCAAACAGGATGGACAGGATAAAAACAAGGGATGAGGGCGGAGGGATGAGGGATGAATAAGAAAGCATTCAAGGCGTTACAGCATTGCTTTCATCCCTCATCCCTTTCCCTTGTCCATCCCTGTTAAGTTCTTTCCCGGGCTTAAGGAACAAGGACGAGCTTGCCGAACTGCGCGCGATCCTGCATCAACTCGTGCGCGCGGCGGGCTTCCCGTAGTGGGAGCGTGCGGTCGACGACGGCGCGAATCTGCCCGCGCTCGATAAACTTCATCGCTTCGAGCAGCTCAGCCTTCGAGCCCATAAACGAGCCCAACAGCGAGACGTGGCGATAAAAGACCTGGCGCAGGTCTGTGCGCGCATCGTAGCCGCTGGTCGCGCCGCAGGTGACGAGCCTGCCGTTTTTGGCGAGCGAGCTGATAGAGCCCGACCAAGTCTCAGCGCCCGTATGCTCGAAGACTACATCGACGCCGCGCTTCGCCGTCAGTCGGCGCACCTCCTTGGGCCAATCCTCGCGCGTGTAGTTGATCACCTCATCAGCGCCAAGCTCGCGCGCCTTTGCAAGTTTTTCATCAGACCCGGCGGTCGCGATGACGCGCGCGCCGCGCAGACGTGCTACTTGAATACCGATTGACCCGACGCCGCTGCCCGCCGCATGTATCAGCACGTCTTCGCCCGGCTGCAAGCGCGCGCGCGTGACGAGCATGTGCCACGCCGTGACCGTCACAAGGGGAAGCGCCGCAGCTTCTTCCCACTTGAGGTTCTTCGGCTTCGCGATCACATTCACGCCGGGCGCTGCGACCACTTCCGCATAGCCGCCTTCGCGACGGTATCCGATAATGTCATACTCCGGGCAGAGATTGTCCCGCCCGCTCAGGCATTCAAGACAATGACCGCAGGAAACCCCCGGCTGCAACATTACTTCGTCACAGACCTTGACCCATGTAACGAGCTGGCCCACCTCGCGCACTACACCTGCCACATCGTTGCCGAGAATGTGCGGCAACGGAATCTCTATGCCGGGCAGCCCGCCGCGCGCCCAGACATCCAGATGGTTCAAAGCGCAGGCACGCACTTCGACCAGCACCTCGTTCGCTTTGATTGCGGGATCGGCAGCCTCTTCCGTGTATTGAAGCACCTCCGGCCCACCGTGTTCTTTGAATTGGACAGCTTTCATATTCTTTTAAAGTTCAGATCATGTGACGAGATTTGTGCAGAGCGCAGTCTGTTGATCGAAAGCAAATTACCAGAGTAAAGCCCGACATAGAAACGAAAAAGATTCATTGTTTACGGCGCGGATTAAATTGCGGCAGATAGGTGCGAAAGACGAAATCGCTCTCTTTCTGTGCGGCGTGACAGGCCTGGCAGCTTCCTGTCTTTTCGCGCAGTTGAATGTTGGTCGCCTTGGCGTCCGTCAGGATAAACTCCCAATCGCCGCCGGCCGGACTAAAATCCTTCGCCCGCTTGACCATCACGACTAGATCAACCACTCCAAGTAGAAGCGACGTGGATTCCCTGACAATGACAGAGCCGACGGGAAAAGCCGGACGCCCGTTGGTCATCATCGCCGGGCGTCCGATCTCGTTGACATACACGTTCGCAAAAATTGACATGTGCGGCGGATTATTGGCCGCTTCTTTCGCCACTACTTCCTGCGGCTTGCTTTCTTCAGGCTTTGGTTCTGGTGCTGCGGCATCAACGATGCCGTCAATGATAAAGCTTCAACTACGTCCCCGGCGACCACCCTCGACAAATTGCGGCTCGGCGTTGACACGCGTCCATGTTCGATAAGCAGAAATCTGTTTGACGATGGGGTCTTCAGGCGTTGACGCCTGAGGTGCTGGACTTTGCGCCTGTGTGAGACGAGAGAAAGAGGCGAAGAGACAGAGTGCGATGATTGTTGTTCCGAGAAAAAAGACCTTGGCGCGACGAACGGTCAACGTGCTCATCTCTTATTCTCCTCAAGCTGAAAGTGACCGTTTGATTCTTTAAAGCGCCTGCGCGATGCTCGCCTCCTCGCTCTTTTCTGCGGCTGGTGTCGTCTGTGTCTGCTGTCGCGCGTGATAAGAGGAGCGCGTCAGCGGGCTGGACTCTACGTGGCGAAAGCCAAGGGTCATGCCGATCTCGCGCCAGCGCTCGAACTCTGCGGGCGTGACGTAGCGCTCGACGGGCAGACGGCGCTCGTAAGGTTGTAGATACTGCCCTATGGTCATAATGTCGCAAGAGACTGAGCGTAAGTCCTTCATCAGCTCGACGACTTCGTCAAAGGTCTCGCCCAGGCCAACCATGATGCCGCTCTTGGTCAGCATGCCGCGCGCCTCAAGGTCACGGCGGCGCGCCGCGCGTTCCAGAAGTGTGAGCGTCTGCCTGTAATCGGCGTCGGGGCGCACGCGCCTGTAAAGACGCGCGATAGTCTCAGTGTTGTGATTGAGCACATCGGGCTCTGCATCCAGCACTGTATTCAAAGCCGCCTCGTCGCCGTTAAAGTCCGGAATCAGGACTTCGATCTTGCACTCGGGATTGAGCGCGCGTACCTCTCTGATCGTCTGGGCCCAGTGCGCAGCGCCGCCGTCCGCCAGGTCGTCGCGGTTGACGGAAGTAATTACGGCGTGCGCCAGATTAAGATGACGCACGGCCTCCGCGACATGGCGCGGCTCTTCCGCATCGAGAGAGCCTGGCGCTCCCTTACCGACGGCACAGAAGCCGCAATGGCGTGTGCAAATATCACCCGCGAGCATAAACGTAGCCGTGCGGTCAGACCAGCACTCAAAAATATTCGGGCAGCGCGCTTCCTGACAGACGGTGTGCAGGTTCAAGCCCTCTATCAGGTGCAGCACATGGTTCTGGTTGGTCGGGTCTCCTAGACGAATCCGCAGCCAATCAGGTTTGGGCTGTCGCACTCTACCACTACTCGTATTGATGACTTTTAGCTCGCGCCCCACAGCAGTTACTCCAATGGTTTTATGATGTTTAGTATTCTATCATTCGCGCGCCATCGTTGTCGCTTCGCACGGTAAATGGTCTCTGACAAAGCGTATTGGCTGCCAATTATGGCTGGTGCTATGATACGAAAGCAGTCCGCCAGAATGGTCTTTCCGGCCTCTTACAGGAAAGACTTCAGCTCATACCTCGACCAGGCAGACCACTAAAGGCTAAAGCTGAGAGTTCAAAGGTGAGTAAGAAGAAAATCTAAAATGTGGGCATCAACATTTATGGGGCAAAAAGAACTACATATCACAATAGGAACTGTACCGAATGCGGTTAAGAATAGCAGTTATGCTGGATTTGATCTTAATAATGACGTTAGCATGGTCAAAGCGGCATTACTTTATGCAAACAAAGCCAAATTATATAGCATAACGCTTTCTATGTTTCTGGATGGCCTTTCTATTAGAGATTTCCCGATACAAAAGAAAGTAGCCTTTTTAGAATCTATAGCTGATGGAAACTATAACGACGCCCTTCAAATAAAAGAACTTATAAATCAATATAGACGGGCATGGAAAAAGAGATATAGCAAAAGGGGAATGATTGAACTAAAAGCCCTTAAAGCAAAAATTGAAGTTATATGCTCAAGCATGGGAGAGGCATTCGATATTATCGCGCATGACAAGGCGAAAGACCTCCTTCTAGCAAAAGAGTCTGGCTTACTTGAGGTTCACTCATTTAGTGATGCTTTATTGCGAACTGCTCAAGGCATTATTGATGATGAAATAGGTATTGCATGGATTGAAGAGTTCACAACTGTTATTGGAGCGTCTGTTTCCGATCAGTCTACGTACCCTCTATTTGATGAGATTTTAGGTCGGTCAATCAGGTTAGGGATTGAAGCGGGAGTCATTCCTGCAAGCGATGGCGGGGGCAAACGGGCAAAAGAAGCAAGGTTGGCGGCTGAACTGTTCAGCCGCCTACCGCTTTTTGAAGAGGCGTCTATAGATGAAATTCTGGATATTCGCAAAGAGCTTGAGCGCCCTCTAGTGCACTTTCGTAGCGCGGTGATAGGTTTTTCTGACAATATTAAGGATGCCGCATGGGATGAAAATTTCTCATTTGACGCTGAACAAGTATTCAATCGTGATGTAGCTCCCGCAATTTTGAATATCGAGGATGAGATTAAATCTAACAGTTATTTGAAAGAGTTAGCCCGCAAATGGTTTGACAAGTCTCTATTGTTAACGGGTGGCTCTGCTTTAACTCTCGCTGTCTCCAACTTACCTGTACCATCTTTAGCGGCTCTTGCTGTAGGGGTTACCTATAATACAATTACAGCTTTTTACGATACGAATAAGGAATGGAGAGCAAAGCAACAAGCCGTTGAGCGGAATAATATGTACTTTTACTATAAGGCTGGCAAGATGTTGTCAGAAAAACATTAGTCAAAAGTACCTAGTCCATCACACATGAAATAATTAGTGACACACATTATTCCACCTAAGTATTTTAGATTGCCATTTACACCCACAATCATATCTTAGCCTCACTATTTCAATCTCTCTCTTTATGTAGCATGGAAAGACAAGTGCTCGCGGGCTGTCGTGTTGATCCCGGTGAACTTACAGGAGCCGAAAAAGCGAAAGCGGCGAGCCTCTCACTACTCGCCGCCTTCTCCTCAATCAAAGGAGACCTAAGATGTGTTCTTTGACCACACCCTGATCGGATGCCATTTTAGAGGCCGCACCATCTCTGTCAATCCAAATTATTTTGCAATTAAGTGAGGGCGAGGTGTTTCAAGCTTGAACAGG
This sequence comes from Pyrinomonadaceae bacterium, assembly GCA_035537255.1. GTDB lineage: Bacteria > Acidobacteriota > Blastocatellia > Pyrinomonadales > Pyrinomonadaceae > DASQYE01. Next base: position 19,410 of record DATLMN010000057.1, read on the forward strand.
GACATAAGCAGACCTCAGCCGTATCCTGCACAGAGAGAGTCTCAGGCAAGCAGGCTTGCAAGCATCTGCGGGTCAACGTTGCCGCCGGAGAGCACGACGCCGACGCGCAGTATCTCGCGCGGAAGTTTTCCGAAGAGAACGGCAGCGGCGGCCACAGCGCCCGTCGGCTCGACCAGAAGCTTCATGCGAAAGAGCAGGAAGCGCATCGCCTCTATGATCTCTGCGTCAGTGACGGTCAGCACGTCTTCGGCGTTTCTCTGAAGAATGGGAAAGGTCAGCGCGCCGGGAGATTGATTGCGCATCCCGTCGGCGATGGTCGGCGGTGGAGGGATTGAAACGCGCTCGCCCTTGAGAAAAGACTGGCGCGTATCGTCTGCCGTCTCCGCTTCGACCGCAAAGCAGCGGACTTCGTGTTCTTGGCTTCGCGCGACGGTGCTTGAGCTGGCGAAGAGCCCGCCGCCGCCGCACGGCGTGATAATGCAATCAAGCTCCGGCACTTCTTCGAAAAGTTCCAGCGCGCAAGTCCCCTGCCCGGCAATGATGTGATAATCGTCATAGGGCGGCACGAGCGTCAAGCCTTCACGCTCGCCGATCTGTCGGGCAAATGCCTCGCGGTCATCATTCTGGCGATCATAAAAGACGACCTCTGCGCCATAGCCACGTGTCGCCGAGACCTTGGCCTGTGGCGCATCGCCAGGCATACAGATCACTGCGCGCGTGCCTGCTTCGCTCGACGCCAGTGCAACCGCTTGCCCGTGATTGCCAGAGGAGAAGGCGACCACGCCGCGCTCGCTTTCTTCCGGTGTGAGCGCGAGAATCCTGTTGGTCGCGCCGCGAATCTTAAAAGAACCCGTGCGCTGCATATTTTCGCACTTGAAGAAGACACGGCGCGCGGGCTGATTGCCTTGCGTGGCGGCAGCCTCGTCAAAGGCGCGCGAAGTAAGTACGGGCGTGCGATGAATGCGCCCGTTGATGCGCGCCTTCGCCTCGCGGATCATTTCGATTGTCAAGGGAGTGAAAGATTCCTTGGTGCTCATATTCAGATTGCTCGGCTGCTCTCAGTCGTGAAGTGCGCCGCTACTGCTTCGTGCTGCTGCTGTCGCGGCGCTTGCTCTTCAGGCACAAGGTCGAAGACCTCTGAGAAGCGCGCGATAACGTGGGTCTCGACCTCGCTCAAAGCAGTCTCGCGTCCCAGCAGTTCTTTCATGGAAGTCACTGGCTCGCCTTCGCAGGCGATGATGAGATCGAAGAAGCTCAGGTCAGTGTTGACGTTGAGAGCAAAGCCGTGCGTCGTCACCCAGCGCGCGATGTGTACGCCGATGGCTGCGACTTTGCCCGCTGTGGTGTGTACGCCTGTCAGTCCCTTGATGCGAAAAGTTTCAAGCTGAAAATCGGCGAGCGTGCGGATCAACACTTCTTCTATGTCGCGCACGTAGCGATGCACGTCCTCGCGATCAGGGCTCAGGTTGATGATGGGATAGCCGACGAGTTGGCCCAAACCATGATAGGTAATCTTGCCGCCACGATTGGTCTCAAAGATTGTCACACCGCGCGCCTCCAAAACCTCCTGCGGGGCGACTATGCCTGCGCGTGAAGCGCCGCGTCCAAGCGTGAGCGTGTGCGGGTGCTCGACGAGCAGCAAGGTGTCCGGCTCGTCCCCACAGAGGACTCGTCGCTCCGTCTCCTTCTGGACGGCGAGTGCCGCTGCGTATTCAAGTCGGCCCAATCGTCTGACTCTTAAACGTCTTTCTTTCATCTTCGATGTTGTGGCACACGCTTATTGTAGCAGCTTGGAGACCTCATGTACGAATCATAGTAAAAGCCTCTGGTGGAAGGATGGCGTTGGCAGTCTCGCCCCGGCAGACTTGACTGCGCGCGGCCATGCGTCATAGCTTGGGACGACAAAAGGAGGAATGAAATTTGAAACGCATCTCGATGATAACGCTCGCCTGCCTGTTGGCCCTGAGCGCGGCCACCGTGTCTCTGGCGCAGACGCGACGGCGAACCACTGCACGCAAACCGCGAGCGGGCGCGACGACTGCTCAAAGCGCGGAGACGACAGCGTCGACGGCCCGGACGGCTGCGACGCGCGTGGCCGAGCAGATTAAATCGCTGGGCAAATTCCTCTATCTCTACGGGCCGATCTCTAAGGAGTTGGCCGCGAGCGAAGCGGGAGCGGGCAACAGCGGCGGTCAAGCTTCGCCCGCTGCGACGGAAACGATGCAGCGCAATCGCGCGAAATTGAGAGAGGTCTTCGAGGGTTATCGACAGCAGATGGACGAGCTGGAAACTCTCTTTAGCAGTAATCAAGAGCTTCGTAAATACTACCCGCGACTGCTGGGCGTGGCCGCGAGCGCCGCGCAGGCTGAAAACGCCGTCGCTTCGGGTCGTTACGACGAGGGAGGACGTGCGCTGATCGATGTGATGAATCGACTGACGGATGTGTTGTTGGAGATGCGTTCAGGCTGATGCGGGCCGTACCCTGCGACGCCTGACCATAATCAAAGGGGCGCGAGCGAGCATGTGTCACCGCTTGATCCTGGAAAGATCAACATTGCTCGGCAGATTTTTCGCCTCCCAGACAGACCCATCCTCATATTGAATTTCGGTGACGGCAATCTCTAAGCTGAATTCGCCCGTCGCCACATCCTGTCTCAAATACTGTATCTGATCCGGGCGTAAAAGCGGAATACTGACTTCGAGTTTACTGCGCGGTGCAAGACGATAGAGGTTGACCAGCGGAGTTTGCTCTGTCTGTAGAACCTCGTTCAGATTCTTTTTATTGTACAGATACCAGCTAAATTTTACTGCCCGGACGGCCTTTGAGGAACGGTTTTTAAGCTCCGCCACTTTGATCAGATATTTTTTCTCGGGAAGCGGCTCGGACTGGAATCTTATGATCTCGACGGGAATGGATTTGTAACCCGGCCGGGCGTACTGTCCCCAGTCCAATCTCAGGCTTCTGGATGAAACCTCAACCCGCCCTCTGCTCTTAACCTGTCCAGGGCTACGGCTGGCGGCAAGCGTCAGGAAGAGCGAGAGCGTCAGCACGAAAAGCCCGATTCGATAAATCATCATAGTTCTCCACTGAAGCGAGAAAATTCTGCTTCAATAAAAGTTCTCTGGCGGGGGAAGCGTTCAGGGAAAGGAGAGAGACGGCCGATGACAAAAGTCGCTGGGAGACTTACTTCTGCTTGGCATAGTAGCCCTGTCGTGCGCGTATGCGCAACTGCGGGCGCGAAGGGATGGTCACGCGTATGCGCAGGAATTTGCCTGCCGGTTGATCGTCCTTCGCGTAATACTGTAGAAGATATTGCGAGCGAAGCTCTGCGGCGATCTGGCGGAAGACGGTTTCCAGATTTTCCAGCCTTTCCGGAACAAAGGAATTTCCTCCGGTCGCGTTCGCCAGTTGCTGCATTCCATTCTGTGCGCGCTGGCTGATGACATTCAGACGCAGGGCCTGCCCGCTGGGGTTGATCGAATAGAAAGAGACCTCAGCCTTTTGAACCTCACGCTGCACCTCAAGCAGAACCTTATCGTAAATCTTAGTCTTGGCCTCCGCCGTGACGGCGTTCTGTTCCTCGCGCGTCGCGCCGATGGCCTTCTTCACTTTCTCGCTAAAATTATCCTCGCCGTCCGAGATGACGACGATCACACGACGATGTTGCGGCGGCGACGATTGGCCCAGGTAACGTGCGGCCTCTATGACCGTATCGTAAAAGGCTGTCGGGCCTTTGGCCGCGTTGATGCTGATCAAACGGGCTGCGGCGCGCTCGGCCGTGTCGCGCGCCAGCTCAAGACGCGGAGTCTTGTCTATCGCAAACAGTGTCGCGCGATCCGTAGGCTTTAAGACCTGTTTGATAAAACGCGAGGCGGCCTCTTTCTCGAAAGAGAAGCGCGCGTCGACGCTGCCGGACACGTCGAGCAGGATAGCTATGTCCAGAGGAAGCTGTTCGGGGTCGCCGAGCTGTGCGATCTCCTGAAGGCGTCCTTCCTCTTCTAAGCGAAAATCCGTGGCGGTCAAACCCATCACGCTCTGCCCCGAAGAATCCGTGACGGAGACCGGCACGACGACCAGATTCGAGCTGACGCGCACAACCTCGTACTCGCTGTCGGCCGGTTCGGGAGGCGTCGGTGTGGGCGTAGGCTTAGGTGTGGCCATCACAGGAGGCGGCGGCATGTCCTGCAAACGCGTGGGCGTCTGCGCCTGAAGCGCGCCGAGCGCGACAAAGAGCAGCACCAGCCCGCAGGAAGTGAGCATCAGCGCCGCGCCTTTGAACCTCTTGTAATCTCTTTTCATCAACCTTGGCCCATTGTAGACAAAAAAAGAAGGGAAAGGTAGGAGCGAGAGGCAAACCATACTGCTTTCGCCGCTCTCACTTCGCAGCCTTTCCCTCTTGGGTGTTCGAACGAAAAGCTTACTGGTTGGGCGTCGCCGAAGATGTTTCGCCGGTGCTCGGCGTGGACATCGTGGGCGCTGGCTGCACCAGTCCGCGATTGACGAGTATCTTGACCTCTACGCGACGATTCGCCTCACGACCCTGACGCGAACGATTGTCCGCGATGGCCTGTGCTTCGCCCAGGCCGTAAGGCGTGATGATGCGCCGCAGAGGAATCTGGTGATTCTCTACGAGGTAGCGAACGACGGCATCGGCGCGCTGCTGGCTGAGGCGACGATTCTTGTCGAGGCTGCCCGTCGAATCCGTAAAGCCCGTGACTTCTATGACGTAGCCCTTGGCGGTCTGCGCCTTGGTCGCCACAGTGTCGAGCTGAGCACGCGCGTCACGCGAAAGCGTTGCGCTGTTGACGCGGAAGTTGATCGCCATCGTGTCCTGCACGACGTAATCATCCAGAGCAGAGATGCGGTCGTTAGTTGCAGAGACGCCTGCGACGGCAGCGTCTGCTGTTTCCTGCGCAGCCTTCGCGCCGCCCTTGGCCGCGTTGGAGACGGCTGCCAGCTCGTCAATCTGGCCGGAGAGGCGCTGTGCATTCTGCTCGACCTGACCTATACGCCCTTCGGCGTCGCCGACGCGGGTCTCTACAGGATCGACACGAGATTCAACCGTGCGGGCGACTCTTAAATCGGATTCGTTAAAGCGAACCTTATCGGCGACGAGCTGGCCGTTTGCATCGCCACGACCTTCGACTTCGACGTTGAGGCCGCGCAGAATATTGGTCACGCCGTAGTTAGTTCCGCTGCGCAGGAATCCGCCATTGCTTTTGACGCTCGTGCGGTCTGTGAGACGAACGACCGTATCGACGCCGTTAAAATCTCGCACAGTAAAGGTGTCAACGTCACGACGCGTGACGACGCCCTTGATCTTCATCTTCTGACCGTTGGAAACGGAGCGGACGTTGCCGCCCTGCATGGTCGCCGTCGGCGGTTTGATTCGTGCGTCATCGGGCTGGTTGTCGGGCGCACCCTGTCCAAAGGAGAGCGACGCTGCGGCCAGGATGAAGGCGAGCGTCAAAAACGGGAACAGTCGGGATTTGTAAGCACTCATCTATTTTAACTCCATAGGCGAAACACCGGCGCGGAAGCAAACCTGTCTTCCGTCAGGGAATTTCGCGAGCTGTGGCGACCGCAGGCTCTAACCCACCAGGAGCAATGAAGAGGGCCAACGGTCGCGGTTAAGATCACTTGAGAAAACGTTCATTCCTGAAAGCGTTGGACGAACTAAAACAAAGAACTTGCGCGGACGAGGTTGTTAATTCGGAAGCAGCAGCTTTAAGTCAACCGTAACCGCGAAATTCTATCCGACAAATGAGGGAAGTCAAGCAGGGGGCAGGGGGGGAAGCGTGGCTTTCTCTGCTTACAAGCAATTCATTACCGGATTGTCACCGGATTGCAATAACGAAGGGATGAGGGCGGAGGGATGAGGGATGAATAAGAAAAGCATTCAGCTTGAATCAGCATTCCTTTCATCCTCATCCCTCATCCTTCATCCCTAAACTGTGAACTGTCCGGCTTCGAGCAGTTCTTTGACGTAGGCCAGGAAGCGTTCGGCGTCCGCGCCGTCGATGATGCGATGGTCAAAGCTCAGGGCGAAGTAGGCCATCGAGCGGATCGCTATGTAATCGTCGCCTTCCGGAGAGGTGACGACCTTGGGGCGCTTCTCAATCGCGCCGACGCCCAGGATGGCGACCTGCGGTTGATTGATGATCGGCGTGCCAAAGAGCCCGCCGAAGACGCCCGGATTGGTGATCGTAAATGTGCCCCCGGCCACTTCGTCCGGTTTGAGCTGCTTGCTGCGTGCGCGATCAGCCAGATCATTAGCCGCGCGTGCCAGGCCAGAGATAGAGAGATCGTCCGCGCGCTTGATGACGGGCACGATCAATCCCCAATCGAGCGCGACGGCCATGCCCAGATTGATGTCTCGCTTGTAGATAATCTGCTCGCCGCTGACCTGCGCGTTGAAGACGGGGAATTTTCTGATCGCGCTCGTCACGGCCTGAAAGATAAAGGGCATAAAGGTGAGCTTAGTGCCCGTGCGCTGCTGAAAATCTGCGCGGTGCTGCTCGCGCAGTTTATTGATGCGCGTCATGTCTATCTCGTAGACGGTCGTGACATGCGCAGAGGTGCGCCGCGACATGACCATGTGGTCTGCGATCTTACGGCGCATCACGCTCATCTGCTCGACGCGGTCTTCAGCAGCGGGCTGCATGGTCGGAGTCGCAGGCGCTTGCGGCATGGCTGTGGTCGCCGATGTGGCTTGCTGCTGCTGTCCCGTCTGCCCCGTCTGCATAGCTTCTTGGGGCGACATCGCCGCGCCGGATTCGATAAAGCTGAGGATGTCGTTTTTGGTCACGCGGCCGCTCGCGCCAGTACCTTCAAGACGAGAGATGTCTATGCCGTGCTCGCGCGCGATGTTGCGCACCAGCGGGCTTGAGCGCGTGCGCCGCAATTCTTCCACAGTCTGCTCGCGTCCATTCGCGCCCGTGCCGCTCTTTGCTGAAGCAGAAGATGACGACGCCTGTGGCGTAGTTGCGGCTTGAGTTGAAGAAGGCGCGGCGGGCGCTGAAGGCTTGGGCGCTGGTGTGGCGGCTGGCGACGCTGTGGTTTGCTGCGACGCTGCGCCCTGTTGCTGCTGTTGTTGCGGCGGTGTTGGTGCTGTCGGCGCGGCGGGCGGAGGCGGAGGCGTCTGGGCAGAGACGGCCGCCTGCGAGGCGGGCGCGCCCTCCTTCGGTTGCTCCGCACCCGTTGTGTCAGGCTTCGCGCTTGCGCTGCTGCCGTCGCCGCCGTCCAATACTGCGATTACCTTGTTGACCTCGACGGTCTCGCCCTCTTGAAACTTGATCTCTGTCAGCGTTCCGGCTGCCGGAGACGGAATCTCCGCATCGACCTTATCGGTAGAGATTTCAAACAACGGCTCGTCGCGCTCGACGCGGTCGCCCACCTTCTTTAACCATTTTGTGATCGTCCCCTCCGCGATGGATTCACCCATCTGCGGCATGACTACTTCTGTGCTCATAAAAGCTCCTGGAAAAGTATTCAATGTTCAGGACTCAGAACTCAGGACGCAGGATTCGGAATGAAGATGCGGTGGCCGCTTTTATTCTGAGTTCTGTGTTCTGAGTCCTGACTCCTGTTTTATTTTTCTGCCGTCGTCGGATCAATGATTGTTCTGACTTCGGATATGCGGTTGGCGGGGAATCCGCCCTGCTCTGCATGCTCGCGCACCATCTGTTCGTCGGGCGCGATGTAAACGCAATAGACCTTGTCATCCGTGACGTAACTTTCCAGCCACTGAATCTGTGGGCCCATCTTGCTCAGCACGCCGCAGGATTTCTGCGAGATGGCTGAAAGTTCCTGTGCGGATAATTTTCCGGCCTCGGGAATCTCACGCTCTATGACATATTTGGGCATCGGTCTTTTCTCTCCTTAAATTAATTTTCTTAATAAGCCGCCAGCCTTCGCGCCGCGTCCAGCACATCTTTGGTCTGCGGCAAATAGTATTCTTCGAGCGGCGGCGAATAGGGCACTGGCGTATCAATCGAAGCGACGCGAACGACTGGCGCGTCCAGCCACTCGAAAGCCTCTTCACTGATTGTTGCCGCGATCTCGCCGCCGATGCCGCCCGTGCGTGAAGCCTCGTGCAGCACCAGCACCTTGCTGGTCTTCTTCACGCTCTCGATGATCGCTGTCTTGTCCAGGGGTGCTAGCGTGCGCAGGTCTATCACTTCCACGTCCAACCCTTCCTTCTCCAACTCTTCGGCTGCATCCAGCGCCGTCAAGACCATCGCGCCAAACGTGATGATGGAAAGATCGCGTCCCTCTCGCGCCGTGCGCGCCACGCCGATCTCTACCGTGTAATCTTCGCTCGGCAACTCTTCACGCAGGCGCGGCAGGCGATAGAGCTTTTTGTGCTCGAAGAAGATGACAGGGTCAGGGTCGCGTATCGCGGCCTTGATCAAGCCTTTCGCATCATAAGCGGTCGAAGGCTCGACGATCTTCAGCCCCGCCGTGTTGAGAAAGAATGCCTCGGCGTTGATCGAGTGGAAGGGGCCTGCGTGGACGCCGCTGCCGCACGGGCCGCGAAAGACCGCAGGGATGTTTGCTCCCCAGCGGTAACGGCACTTGGCTGCGTAATTGGTCAGCATGTCAAAGCCTGCGGAGATAAAATCTATAAACTGAAACTCCGCGACGGGGCGCATCCCCAAGAGGGCCGCGCCGCACGCCGCGCCGACAATCGCCGCTTCGGAGATAGGGGTATCAATAACGCGCTCCGCGCCGAACTCGTCTATCAATCCGTCCGTGACTTTGAAAGCGCCGCCGTACGCGCCCACGTCTTCGCCGATCATAAAGACAGCAGGGTCGCGCTCCATCTCTTCCCACAGTCCCTGACGAATCGCTTCGACGAAAGTCGCAAGGCCGCCGCGCGCGGGCCTGTTTGATTTGTGTTCTTTTCTGGTGGCAGTTGACATGATGACGAAATTTCGATCTATCTAAATGCGTGTACTTAAGGATAACTGTCCGGCTTCCGCGCATGTGCCTGTCACATGCTTCATGTGCTTCCTCGCGATATAAGGGCTTTCGGGATTGACGATCAGGCGTTGTTGTTTCGGATCGACGACCACATCCAGGTCTTCTATCGGAATCACACCGAGCAGTGGTTCGACGTTACCGGGGATCACTGCCGCCCTTGTCGTGGTGGAGCGATTTTCAAAACGTACTTCGACCGGCCCGACGATCTTCACCTTCATCTCTGTATCATCGGCCAGCCGCATGGTCTGTTCTTCTATAAAAGGCAGATCAAGCTGCTCCCTGATGCGATCATTGATCACAAGCATGTAAGCGCCGCTGTCAACGAGCATGCTGACGCGCATGTGCTTGATCTGATCTTCTGGTAAATAGCCGCGACGATATAGTACTAGGTCGTCAACGCTAATCAATTCGATGTCTGCGTACACTAATCCCATCTTCTTCTCTCCGAATGAAACGGCCTCCGAAGTTGGGAATGTGGGCCGGCGATTTTTAACTGGCAAAAGTGTCATTGCTATTTCTCTAAAACCTTCGGACGAAACGCTGGCGGTACAATCGAGTTATCGAAAACTCCAAAGGCTGCCTGTTCCGCTTCAGGCATCGGGGAGGATTCAGCCCACGCCACGTCCTCGTCAAGCTCGCGATTGATGGCGGCTGTGATCTCGTCCAGCCGTTCGCGCGTCGCCACCGCCTGCTCGATCAAATATGCCTCGTAGCGATCAACGGGGTCGTTGTTCTTCTCCCAGTAGTCTATCTCCTCTACGGGCACGTAACGTTGATCGTCGTGCTCTGCGTGTCCCTTCCGCCTGTAGGTCTTGGCTTCTATCAGGACTGCGCCGCCGCCTTCGCGCGCGTACTCGGCCGCGCGCTTCGTCACTTCATAGCAGGCGACGATGTCGTTGCCGTCGACGATATGTCCGGGGATGCCGTAGCCTGCTGCTTTCTCCGCTAAATCTTTGACGGCCGTTTGCAGGTGCGTCGGTGTCGAATAAGCGTAATGGTTGTATTCCGCGATGACGATCAGGGGCAGGCGCTGCACGGCGGCAAAGTTTAAGCCTTCGTGAAACGCGCCAGTGCTCATCCCGCCATCGCCTATGTAGGCGAGCGCGACGATGGGCTTTTTCTGAAAGCGCGCCGCCAAGAGCACGCCCGTCATCACAGGAATCATGTCGCCCAGGTGCGAGATGGGCCCAATAAAACCCTTCTCAAGATCGCCGAAGTGAATGTTCAGGTCGCGCCCGCCCGAAGGCCCCCAGGCTTTCGCCATGTACTGCGCGAAAATATCACGCGGACGGATGCCCTTGACCAGCACCGCGCCAAGATCGCGTATCAAAGGCGTGATGAAATCCTGTGGCTCTAACGCGTAAGCAGTGCCGACCGCCGTTGCTTCCTGCCCGAGCGAGCGAAACACACCGCCGACCACTTTGGTCTGGCGATAAAGATTAACGAGTCGCTCTTCGACCAGCCGCGTCAGTTTCAGATAGCGATAAAGCTCTATCATCTGCTCAGGCTTGAGCGTCGTCTCAAGTGTGCAGGTAAGCCGCTTTGCCGCCGCTGCCTCAGTCGCCACAGTCCCGGCCTCTTCAGCCTTGCCCGCGCCTTCCGTGTTTTTGCGCCGTGTCTCTTTGTTCATAAAGAAGTAGTCAGTCATCAGTAAACAGCTTTCAGTTTTTAGTTTTCAGTAAAAAGCAGTTGGCTGAAAACTGAAAACCAAAAACTGAAAACTAATTACTTTCACATATGTATCGTCAGGTTGTGGATGCCTTCGGCGGCTTCCATGACCGCTTCGGAGATGGTCGGGTGAGCGTGCATGGTGTTGCCCAGCTCTCCGGCCGTCGATTCAAGCTGCATGGCGACGCAGGCCTCCGCGATCAACTCTGTCGCGTGCGGCCCGATGATGTGGACGCCGAGCAGTTCGTCGTACTTCGCTTCGCTGACGATCTTGACGAAGCCCTCTTCTTCGCCCAGGATGCGCGCCTTGCCCGAAGCGGAGAACGGAAACTTGGCGACCTTGACATCATAGCCCTCGTCGCGCGCCTTCTTTTCCGTCAAGCCGACTGATGCGACTTCCGGGTCGCAGTAGGTGCATGAAGGAACGCGGCGCAGGTTTATCGGTTCAGCATCCTCTTTGCCCGCGCACTGTTCGACGGCGAGGATGCCCTCTTTGGAAGCGAGGTGGGCCAACCACGGCGTCGGGATAACGTCGCCGATGGCATACACATTCGGCTCGCCCGTGCGTAAAAACTCATCCACCTGAATCGTGCCGCGCTCTACCTTGATCTTGGTATTCTCAAGGCCCAATCCTTCTATAAAAGGCATGCGACCCACGGCGACCAGCAGCATCGCGGCTTCGAGCGTGACGGCTTCGCCCTTGGAGGTCTTGCCCGTCAGGCGCACGCCGCCTTCGGTCTTCTCCATCTTTTCAAGCTTCGTATCGAGCTGCGATTTGATCCCACGCTTGCGAAAAGATTTTTCAAGCTCTTTGGAAATCTCTTCGTCTTCGAGCGGAAGAAGTCTGGGCATCAATTCGACGATGGTCGTCTCGCAACCGAAGCGCGAGTAAACGGAAGCGAACTCCACGCCAACAGCGCCCGCGCCCATCACGATCAGGGATTTCGGAATCTCCTTGAGTTCAAGAATATGATCGCTGTTGACGACGCTCACACCGTCAGTCTCGAAGCCCGGAATGGGACGCACGACAGAGCCCGTGGCGATGATGATGTTTTTGGTATTGATCGTCTCTTTCTCTCCGCCCTCGCCCGTGACTTCGACCTTGCCCGGCAGCGCAAGCTTGCCGTAGCCCTTAAAGACCGTGACGGTATTCTTCTTCATCAAAAACTCTACGCCCTTAGAGTTCTTCATCACGACCTTGTCTTTGCGTTTCTGTACGTCCGCGAAGGCGAGCTTGATCTCCGAAGCCTGTACGCCGAACTCTTTGGCGTGCTGCATCTGCTCGTAGATGTGCGCAGACATCAAAAGCTGCTTGGTCGGAATACACCCGCGTAGCGTGCAAGTCCCGCCGAGCCGCTTGTCCTTTTCGACAATCGCCGTCTTCAGACCCAGTTGCGCGGCGCGAATGGCCGCCACATAACCGCCCGGCCCGCTCCCTATAATCGTCACATCAAATTGTTCCGTCGCCAATTTTTTCGTTCCTCACTTTGTAATTAGTTTTCAGTTTTTAGTTTTCAGTCAACTGCTTTTTACTGAAAACTAAAAACTGAAAACTGTTTACTGACTGCTTTCTTTCCGTTTCCACTCTTCGATCTGCGCGGCGTGATGGGCCATGTGGCGGAAGGTCACGCCTTCGATAAACTTGTAGGTCGGAGACGCTTCGTCTATCTCATCCGGTAAAGAGGCGATCAGGTTTTCCATGCGCGTGTGCGCGGCGTTGAATTCGACGCTCACTTCGCGCATCGAAAGCTCACGGCGCACCTCTACTGCCTGCGCGTTGAAGCTGTCTATCATCTCATGGCTCAGGCGCTGCGGCTTCCAAGTGCCGGCCTGAATCGCGCTGATCGTGTCGGCCCCCTGCAATTCCCAGGCGACGATGTGCGAGAGCGCATCCTTAACAGACCAGTTCGTGTTTAGCCCGACGCGCGTCGACTGCTCTTCGGTCAATCCGTCCAGGGCTTTCAAAAGCTGTAGGTGCGACTCGCGCACGCGCTCCTCTATCTCCGTCTTTTTCATCAGGGCTCGATCCTTCCTTCGGGGCAGAGGCCGCGCGCTCTACTTCAGTGCGTGCGTGTGTCCTGTCCCGCATCTTTTAGGACAAAAAGTCTGGACAGCCAGTATAGCTCGGATGATCAGTGCTTTTCTAAAAGAGCGCTATTATAATCGCTCGCAAGCTTTTCATCCAATCCCGAGAGCACAGGGCGCTTAAATTCAGAGTCCGCCCTGACTGCTTTCCACGGAAGCGAGACAAGAGAAATGAAACACTCCGAAGGATTCCTGAAACTAGTCAGCGACGCCAAGGCACGCATCCCAGAAGTAACTGTGGAACAGACCCGCGCCATGATGAACGACGACAAAGCCGTCCTCCTGCTAGATGTCCGCGAAGACAACGAATGGGCCGCAGGCCACGCCAAAGGCGCACAACACCTGGGCCGTGGCATCATCGAACGCGACATCGAACAAACAGTGCCCGACAAACAGACCCACCTCATCCTCTACTGCGGCGGCGGCTACCGCTCAGCGCTGGCCGCCGAATCCCTCCTGCGCATGGGCTACGAGTACGTCTACTCAATGGCAGGCGGCTGGAAAGCCTGGAAAGAAGAAGGTGCGCCAATAGAGGAAGGCTAAGAGCATATAAAAAGCTATGTCGTCGGATGTAGGTAATTTATAATCACGGCGCAGTCAAAGGAGAATGCGCTTGCGACTTGAAAGTGCGGCGAGCCTCACATCATGACGAATGGTACACAATACGAGTACGATATTTTCATCAGCTACAACCGGGAAGATGAAGCATGGGCCAAGCACCTTGCAACCCGCCTTGAGCAGGAAGTCTGGCAGGGCAGAAAGCTCAAGGTGTTTTTCGCCCCCTGGGATGTCAAGCCCGGAGATTCAATCACGGAGCGGATTGAATATGCTCTACCGCGCAGTCGTAAAGTTGGCTTGATAGTATCGCCGGAATCCGTCACCTCGGAGTGGGTGAACGTCGAGCGATACGTCACGCATTATATTGAACTCACAGAACGCCAGAAGCGCCTGATACCTCTATATCGTCGCGCCTGCGATATTCCTCCCTTTTTGAAATCTATCAATCACGTTGACTTTCAAGACGACGCGAAGTTTGCGGAGAGCTTCCGTATTCTGCTCGCGACGATAAAAGACGAGCCTTTGCCGCGCGGCGAGCAAACCTCTTCAACTCTTATAGCTTCTTTGCCTGCCGCTATTCCTCCCGCTGTCCCTCGTCCGCCCGTCGTTGGTTTTGTTGCTCGTAGGGACGAGCAGGGGCGCGACATTGTTGAGCGATTAAAAGCAGAACTAGCGCCGCAGGGGAATCAGTTGATCACGTTATCAGGGCCGGGCGGCATAGGAAAAACCACGCTCGCCGCAGAAGCTGCGCGTGGGTTGAAAGAAGTATTCGGAGGCCGCATTGTTTGGAGCAGCGCGGAGAAACGTGCAGACTTTACGCTCTCTACTCTACACGACGACATCGCCACACAATTAGGGCATACAGAACTGCGCACGCTTGCGCCCGACTTGAAAGAGTCGCAGGTACGCGCACTGGTTGACGACCCGCAGGCTCTTGTTGTGCTGGACAACTATGAAACGATTGCGCCAGAAGCGAAGAAACGTATTGAGGAATGGTTCGCGCTCGCGCAGTGTTCCGCGCTCTTTACTTCACGACATAAATTAAACTCGACACGAAACATCCCTATTGCCGCCATGTCGCCCGACGAGGCACAAGAATACTTGGAGAAATTAGTCGCGGAGACACAGGACACACCGATTTTTTCCGACGAAGTTCGCCAGCGCATCTATGAGACGGCAGAAGCTAACCCGTATGTCATGCAGTGGGTAGTAGCGCAGATTGACGCGGCGCAGGAACCAAAAACGGTGTTGGAAGAGCTGGCGCACGGCGAAGGCGACGCCGCCGAGCGTGTCTTTGACCGCTCCTTCAATCTTCCGCAGTTGGGCGAAGATGGGCGTGCTACATTGCTCGCCCTCTCGCTTTTTGTGCCCAGCGCCACACGCGAAGCGCTGGCAGAGACCGCAGGTTTCAATGACGATTTGAAGCGCGTCAACGAGGCCATCAAGAATCTACGCGCGTTATGGTTGATTAAAGGGCTGGATGAAAACCGGCGCTTCACTATCGAAGGCTTAACGCGCAGTTTAGCGAAGGCGCGACTATCAAAGGATGAACGCGCCGACGGGTTCCGCAAGCGATTCGTGGCTCACTTTCTGAGTTACGCCAAAGCACACGCGCGGCCAGCGCCTGAAGATTTCGATGCTTTAGAGGCGGAGAAAGACAATTTGATGGGCGCGATGGATGAGGCATTTAGATTGGGCAATTGGGAAAGCGTCGTACAGTTAATGGCTGCTATCAATTTTGATGGTGTAAACGGATTCTTGACAGTGCGTGGCTACTGGGATGAGGTAATACGTAGAGGCAAGCAAGCATCGAAAGCATCACATAAGTTGGCAGACCAAGAGCGAATATCAGGATTTACACATAACCTTGCAATCATGTACCAGTTCCGTGGAGAGTTGGAGGAAGCGCGGCGGCTCTATAATGAGAGCTTGGAGATTAAAAAGAAGCTCAGTGACCAGCGCGGCATCGCTGGTACCTTGCATAATTTAGCAGCAATTGCCCACGTTCAAGGCGAGTTAACGGAAGCGCGGCGACTCTACGAGGAAAGCTTGGAGATTGAAAAGACGCTCGGCAACCAGAGCGGCATCGCCAGCACCTTGCATGAGTTGGGAAGACTTGCCCAAGCTCAAGGCGATTTGGAAGAAGCGCGACGGCTTTACGAGGAGAGCTTGGAGATTAAAAAGACGCTCGGCAACCAGAGCGGCATCGCTATTACCCTGCATGCATTGGCTATCTTGGCAAAGTCAAAAGGCGAATTGACGAAAGCGCGGCAACTCTATGATGAAAGTCTAGCAATCACAAAGAAACTTGGAGATAAGAGTAACATTGCCCTGATTTCATATAATTTGGGCTTGCTTACAAAACTAGAGGGAAACAAGACGGAGGCAGCAAGGCTGTGGCGCGAGGCGTTGAACATTTTTGAGAACCTTCACTCACCTTATGCGGAGGAGGTGCGCCGGAGTTTGGAGAGGTTGGAGAGGGAAGCATCTTGATATGATTTGAAAGGTGGTTGGGTTCAACGCTTTCTGCTGCGTGATGTGGGCTTGTGCTTGATTCCTTTGTGATGGGCAGTACCCGGCAACTTTTCCGGTAGGTCCAACTCATCGTCAATCAAATCTTCGACGTAGACTCCTGCGACGCGAGCGTACCGCAGGAGAATGATGAGTGGCGGTTCGTTCTTTCCTAACTCATATTTAGAGATAGTGTGGTACTCAATCATATTCTCAACGTCTAAACGCCTGAGCATTTCAGACTGAGAAAGACCAAGCGCATTCCGAACCTGTAGAAGCTTGTCGGCAAGACGCTCCGGCTTGGGACGTGCGCTGCCCATCAGGAATGACCTCCTGACGGGACAGAAGACGCAAGTCGCACCTTGCGTCTATGGACAGTTATCCATATAATGTATCTGCGTAATGGAATCGCCGAGAGTTTGTACCTTTTGCTCTCAACGGCGATGCTCATCACTCATTTTGAGGTTGAGGTTGAGCTACGCATGGGCCGTTGCCTGGTCTCTGGTCTAAAAGCAGCGCAAAGATAGCAGAACAAAGCGGCAGTCGTCACCTCCCTTGGCGGCTTCCTCATCCGTCCCTTTGGCCGATGGCTCAAAAGAAGAAAATTAAAAGAGCGCGTATGCACGCGAGCGGCTTTTACTTTTTTTGTCCACGCTGCACGCTCTCGTTCCGGCATCCGCCGACCATTGAGGATTACTACCGCATAGGCTACGGGTGGTGCTGGTACTGCCTGCGCTGGACGCCGATTGAGGGCGGCGACAAGAAGGGCATCGTCCGGGCAGACGAGAAGGGCGAGCTTTACACGGAGTACTACTACGCGGAAGACAGGGAAAAGGCTTTGCAACTGGCGCGACGAGTGGAGGAGTTGTGTAGATGGAACCCACGCGGCAAAGATGAGCCGTAGGAAGAAGTTGTTTGAAAAGTCTTTCATATCCCCGCAGGGGATACACACAATAGCCGGGGGCAGCGCCCCCGGTTTAAGCCGTCAAGCAGTACGCGACCCTGACAGGGTCGTACCACGCCTTACATTAGTGCGACCCTTTCAGGGTCGGGAATGTTTGGTAACCGTGTTCCGGGGGCGCTGCCCCCGGCTATTGCATTGGTCGCTTTCAGCGACCTCAGAGAATTTTCAAACTGCTTCTAAGAAACTTCTTCTCTTTTTCAAGACGTGGCGAGCGAGGCGCTGTTGTTTGGTAGAGATGAGAGCTGTTCCTGTGCGAGCTTGCGCCAGCGGCGTACCTGTGCGCGGCGGTAGTAGGGCATGGTCTTGACGGCTTCGATGCAGCGCGTGAACATCTCCTGCGATTCTGCGGGGTGGCCCAACTCCTTTAATGCGCGTCCGAGATAGTAGAGTCCTTCGGGGTCGAAGGCGCGGCGCTCTATGTAGCGCTCCAGCGCTTCGCGTGCCTCCTGGTGCATTCCTGCGGCAAAGTAAGTTGCGCCGACCTCGCGCCAGATTTCGCTGTGGGCGTGCTTGTCGTCCTGGGCCAACACGACACTGAAATGGTCTATGGCTTCCTGTAGGCGATTTTGCTCGCGGGCGATGCGGCCCATTTGGAAGCGTGCGTCGCGCTCTTCCGCGTCGATCTCTATCGCCTTGCTGAAATGTTTGACGGCTTCTGACATCTGACGACGCTGCTGGTAAACCAGACCGAGTTGATAATGGGCTTCGGCGTCGCGCGGGTTGATCGTGGCCGCTTCCAGGTGTCGGCGAAAGTTCTGGCGGTGGCGATAAGAGAAGCCTATGTCGCCTATGTCGCCGCGAAAATAGATGTACGCGTAGTAGAGAATAAAAGGCGAAAAGAGCAGTGGCGAGGCCATAGCGAAAACGTGTACCTGCACGAGCAGCGCCAGCCATGACACGCTCACAGTCCCGAGCGCCCTCGCGAAGGTTGTCCCGAACACAGTGCGCAGCGCAAAGGTCATCAACAGTCCAAAGCAGAGTGCGCTCAAGGCCCAGAGTAGAAGCGCAACCGAGGCGACGGACACGCTCATTGGAAAACGCCCGAGCATGAGACCCGCGAGCGCGAAAGGCAGATGCGACGCGGCCCAGGCCATTAGAGTGCAGGCGAGCAGCGTCCCGTAGTCGCGCCGCCAGACGACGCTAAAGCTTCCCAATGGCTCGAAAAAGAGCATCACTAAAATCGTCGCCGGGACATAAAGCAGCGCCAGACCCAAGACGACGGAGAACAGGTTGAAAGGCTCGAAGGAGACCAGCCACCATCCTGCATCGCCGACCAGAGGCAGAGGCTTGCGTATAAATGTCGGCTCATCTTCGTCGTAGTATTCGTCCGTCTCCGCCGCGAACTGCTCAGCGGAAGTCGAGGCCGCTTGATCCGGCGCTGGCTGATGTTGCTCCGCAGTGGGGACGATCACGGACTCGTAGCCGTTATAGATGTGCGTCGTCAGCGAAAATTGCAGGAGCATGGAGACGGCTGCCACTAGAACTGCGCCGTAAAGCCAACTGCCTTCGTCAATGATGCGGCTCATCGCCGAGAGGGGGCGATAATAGAGGCGCAGCAGTATTTTGGTGTTTTCCCAGATCATCAGAAAACTCGCGCGTCGAATGGGTGAATAAAAAGATGCGAAAACTAAGAAGCGTCGGGTGACTTACCGTTTGCTCTTGTGAGAGAGATGCTAAAAGGGCACTGCTACTGCTCGCGGGAGCTAACAAAACTGGCCGCAAAAGGGCCATCTTCAAGAGTAAATTTTCCACGCCGCCGTTGTCAATCGGTTTTTATAAGTCCTGTTTGGGATTGAGTGTAACTGGAATTGAGACTCAACGCAGAGACGCAGAGAAGGCGCAGAGGATTCAATAGCTTTGACATTCTCTGCGAACCTCTGCGCCTTAATCGCCCGCTCTCAAAAGCATGTTGCGTTATCCCAGAAGCGCAATAAAGAGAGCGTAGATGCCTGGCATTCCGATCTCGCCCGCGATGGCCGGAAAGTTCATATCGCCGTTGGCTACCGGCGTCCCCATCCAACCATTGAGACCCGGAGTGCCTATGTCACCTGTGACGCCGGGGGGAGTTAGTATTTCGCCGTTGCTACCCGGAGCGCCTGTATCGCCCGTCGGGCCCGGATTGTGTATCACCCCGTTGATGCCCGGAGCGCCTATGTCGCCCGCGATGGGTGGATTGAGGATATCGCCCGCCATTGCCTGCGGCGCACAGAGGCTCATCAGCAGCGCCATCGTCATGATCGCGATCAGTCTTTTTATTTTAAGCATGGTCTGTCCCCTATTGTTTGAGGTTGAGATCCTTGGCTTTCACAGAGCGCGACGGTTGAGTCCCGTACGAGTAATAAGTCTCTAACCGAAGAGCGAGACAAGCGCCGCGAGTCCCGTCCCTATCCAGCCGTCTGAAAAGCCCGGCGTGCTCATCTCGCCGCTCGCGGACGGAGTCTGCATGTCGCCTGCGATGCCCGGACTCTCCGCGCTGCCATCCGTATAGCCAGGGCTCTCCGCTGTGCCATCTGATGCTGCGACGCCTGTGGACATAAAACCCGCGAACGCCTGAGGCGTGCTGAGGCTCATAACCATAGCGAGCATGATGATTGCTGCGAGCGTCTTTAATCTGCGCATTGTTTATTTCTCCATAAGTTGAGGTCTTATTCAGATCGGGGGTGTCTGAAGATGCAAAGCCTGACACTGGAAACTTGAAACTTGCAGAGAGCGTTAGGCTACCGCTCTCCTGAGATAGAAGCGAGGGAGTCAGCCAGGACGTAAATCGTAGAGGGCGACTCGACCAGGTCTCTAAATCAGGCGGGGATTATACTCTCCGCCTGGCCTTTCTGTCTCTAAATTTCGCGCACCCGTTTTGTCGCTTCAGCCTTTCGCTCCCGCACACATCTTCGGGCATGGAAACGTGTGGGTTTTAAGCCTGCCGAGCGCCGCTGGTCATGGGGCAGTCTTTGTGGTGTAAAATGAACTCAAGGGTTTTAGAAAGCGTAAAATATTAGGTGGAACAGGCCGAAGCGCGGCGGGCTTAAAAGGGTAAGCGACACGCTCTTGGCCTGTCCGGAAAAGGATGAACTCTTCAGATGCCAACAGTCGAAGCAACTCAACAGAAGGAAGGCGGCGGGCCGCAGACGCGTGTCGAGACCGATTCGATGGGCGAGGTCAACGTCGCGAGCGACAAATATTGGGGCGCGCAGACAGAGCGGTCTTTGCTTCATTTCAATATCGGCGATGACGTTATGCCGCGCGAGATGATTCGCGCGCTCGGTATTCTGAAAAAAGCCGCCGCACTGGTCAATCAGGATTTGGGCAAGCTCGCTGCCGACAAAGTAAATCTTATCAGCCAGGCCGCTGACGAAGTGATCGAAGGTAAGCTGGACGAGCATTTCCCTCTGCGCGTGTGGCAGACGGGCAGCGGCACGCAAACCAATATGAACGCCAACGAGGTCATCTCGAATCGCGCGATTGAGATCAGCGGCGGCGAGATGGGAAGCAAACGTCCTGTGCATCCCAACGATGATGTCAATATGTCGCAGTCCTCCAACGACACCTTTCCGACGGCCATGCACATCGCCGCCGCAGAGCGTATGAACAGGCTCATAGTAGAAGTGCAAAAAGTTCAAGACGCGATTGACGCCAAGGCCAGAGAGTTCTGTGACGTAGTCAAGATCGGTCGCACACATTTGCAGGACGCCACGCCCTTGACCGTCGGTCAGGAGATGTCCGGTTGGGCCAGCCTGCTTGAGCGCGACATAGAACGTCTCAGACTCGTCCTGCCGGGGCTCTATGATCTGGCCATCGGCGGCACTGCCGTCGGCACTGGTCTTAACTCGCATCCGGAATTCGGCGAGCGCGCCGCAGCGAAGATAGCGGAGTTAACGGGACTGCCCTTTAAGTCGCACCCGAACAAGTTTGCGGCCCTCTCTGCGCATGACGAGATAGTCTTTGCCAGCGGCGCTTTAAAGACCCTCGCGGGATCGCTGATGAAGATCGCCAACGACATACGCTGGCTGGCCTCTGGCCCGCGCGCAGGCTTCGGCGAGCTGGTGCTGCCGGAGAACGAGCCCGGCTCTTCCATCATGCCGGGCAAGGTCAATCCCACACAGAGCGAGGCGATGACGATGGTCGCCGTGCAGGTCTTCGGCAACGACGCGGCCATAGGCTTCGCGGGCTCGCAGGGCAACTTCGAGCTGAATGTCTACAACCCCGTGATGATTCATAATCTGCTCCACTCGATTCGATTGATCGCGGACGCCTGTCACGGGTTCGTGGACTATTGCATCAGCGGGATCGAATTGAATCGCGAACGAATCGAAGAGCACCTGCGAAACTCCTTGATGCTGGTCACGGCGCTGAATCCCTACATAGGCTATGACAACGCCGCGAAGATCGCCAAAAACGCGCACAAGAAAGGCATCTCGCTGCGCGAGTCAGCGGTCGAGCTTGGCCTCCTCACCGCCGAACAGTTCGACGAATACGTCAAGCCGGAAAAGATGACGAGACCATAAATAAGGGATGAGGGATGAGGGATGAAAGCGGGCTATTCAACTTGAATGCTTTCCTTTTCATCCCTCATCCTTCATCCTTCATCCCTTCGTTCCAACGCATCTTGAGGGGGCGGTTTGGCATCTAAATTGGTGTGGGAGCGAGAGGGTTTTTGTGGCGCTCTTGAGTGGTGTTTTCGGGTTGTTGAGGAGAGCAAAGGTTCGGGCGCTTGCAGGGTGTTTCTCGGAGTGAGTATAGTTGCCCGTTTGGCGCGCCTGTGGGATTGAAGGACGAGCGCGGCCTTGTGTGGCTCTCGTGCCGTTGTCGGCTGATGGAGTTCAAGGAGACTGAAAGATGACCGCTGTTTTGGAGATGGAAAAGACGCCCGCGCTCGAAGATTACTTCGGGATGTCGGATGCAGAGTTGAACGAGCGCATCAGCGCCGCGCGGCGTGAGCTGGGCCAACGCCTGGTTATCCTGGGCCATCACTACCAGCGCGACGACGTAATCTGCCATGCGGACTTGACGGGCGACTCTTTCAAGTTATCAAAGATGGCGTCGGAGCGACCCGAAGCCGAGTTCATAGTCTTCTGCGGCGTACACTTTATGGCGGAGTCTGCGGACATTCTTTCCGCTCCGCATCAGAAGGTGATTCTGCCGGACATGGGCGCGGGCTGCTCTATGGCCGATATGGCTTCGGTCGAGCAGGTCGAGGACGCCTGGGATCAGCTCGCTTCAATCGGCATTCACGAAGATTTTCGTGTGCTGCCGATTACG
>DATLMN010000058.1:0-12828 GCA_035537255.1 Pyrinomonadaceae bacterium
GCGCACAGCCCGTCGCTGCTGATCGCCCGCGCCGCGCGCTGATCGTCGTCGATGCTGCCGCCGCGACTCTGCAAAAATATCTGGCGGCATACGGCTATGAGACTTTGACGACGACCACGGATGCTGCGCAGCGAGCCATCCGTGAGTTTGCGCCGGATGTGGCGATCATAGAGCTTCATCGCGGAGGGATACGCGGCGAGGACGCGAGCATCGCACTGGCGCGTCACCTGCGCGCAGAGCCCGCCACTTACAGTTTGCCGCTGGTGTTCGTCTGGGCCGAAGACGAGCGCGCCGTGCGCAGTGCAGCCATCTATGTCGGGGCTGATGACTACTTCGCGCTCTCGACTCCCTCGGCGGAAATCCTTGCGCGGTTGGATGCGCTCTTCTGGCGCGTCGAAGCGGACAGGCGTGCTGCGCCCGTCGCAGGCGACCAGCGTCTTGAGATCGACAATTTTATGTTGCTGCTCGATTCCGTGCGCGATGATATACGCGCGGGAACGGCCGGGACGCTGGGTTTGATTTACGCCGTCACGCCCGACGACGATAAAGCGCTCGAAAAAGCTGCGCGCGATCATACGCTGGCGCAGGCGCACAGCTTTTTCAAACTCAATCTGCGTCGCATAGATGCCATAGCTTTTTATGGGCCCACCACGCTGCTGGTCTATCTGCCGCGCACGGGGAGTGTGGCGGCCATCGAATCGCTTTCCAAACTGCGCGAAGAATTTCTGAGCGATTGTCAGGGCTGCGACGTAGCCATTGGGCTGGCCTCTTTTCCGGACGACGGGAGCGAGGTGGAGAGGATGATCGAAAAGGCAGAGGCGGCGGTCGCCTATGCTCGCGCGGGTCATCGCGCGGATCGCATCATGACCTACGAAGCGAGCCAGATGTCGCCACACCCCGCTGTGAAGAAGGATTCCATATTCGAGTCGCAGCAGGCAGAGACAACTCCTGAAGAGATTGATCAGACGGCTGATACTACTGAGTCTGATCGAGCGACCGCGCGACAGGGTGAAACGGCAGATGGGCCGGAGGAAGCACGCGTAGCCGTGCCTGTTGCCAGTGCTTCAGCGGCGAGTGCGCACAGACAGGGCGCGATGCAAACGGACGGCGCAGACTCTGCGCGTCTTGCTTCGGAGGCGGCGGCAATGGAGCGTGAGCGGCGCGCGCGCGGTGCGATTATGCCTCGCCGTCTGCTGTTGACCGTCTCGGATGCGACGCGTATGACACAGCTCAACTCGCTGGTACGCGCCGCCGGATACGAAGCGCGCGCGGCCTTCGACGGCCAGCAAGCCCTTGACCTGTTGCGCATCGAACGCCCTGACCTGCTCCTGCTGGATTACGAGCTTAATGGCATCAACGGTGTCGAGACGCTGCGTCGCCTGCGCAAGCAGGGCGGCGGTAAAATCGCGCTGCCCATCGTCATGCTGCTTCCGTCGGAGATGGAAGAGGCGCGCCGCGAAGCTTTGGAGCTGGGAGCTGCGAGCGTGATTACGACTCCTTACGATCCGGCGAGTCTGCTTGAAAGCGTGCGCGAGGCAGGGCACGTCGAATAGGGGAGAGAAGTTTTATGCACTGTACCAACTGCGGCACTTACATACCGGCGGGCACACGTTTTTGCGCGGGTTGCGGTGCGGCTGCCGTCGATCCGGAGATGACACGCATGGCTGCGGGCCAGCAGGCGACCGCTTCCCGCGCTCTGGCGCGCGATGATCAGTCCAGCGATATTGAGCGCCAGATTTTCACAGCGCGCCCCACACTTCTCTTTATCAAGGCGGGTTACGCACTGGCCGCGCTCTGTGCGATTCTGCTGACCATTCTGCTGGCCTATTTCGGAGTCTCTGCTCTGATCGCTATTCCCGTCGCATTGCCGCTGCTGCTCATCCCAGCTTTTTATCATATCAAGCGCAACACGATTCGCTATACGCTGACCGATGCCAAGATCGAGATCGATCAGGGCTTGATCGCACGCACGACGCGCAATATTCCTCTCAAGACGATTCAGGACGTGACGGTCTCTGCGACCATTCCGCAAAGAATGCTCGGGTACGGCAACCTGATTATAGACAATGCCAGCGAGCAGGGCGGCAACGTCGTCCTGCGCAACATCTCAAACCCACGCCATCACGCCGATCTGCTTTTGCGCGAGCTGCGCCGCTCGCGCTAAACTACCACCGTCTTCCCAGGATATTTTTTACGCAACGAGCAAGATAATCAGGAACATCTAATGGGCTGCGGTTTCTAAATATATTACGGTCTCCATGCTGTTATCGAGAGGTATCATCTTGCGTCTTTCATTCTTATCGAAATTGCTTATCAGCCTTCTGATTCTAGCGTTGGCCCAGATGGTAGTGCATGCCGAACCTGCTTTGACAGCCGACGAGGCGACGAAGATGTTGCCCGACAGTATCGGCGATTTCAGAGCGCGAGGCCCGGCACGAATGCCCACTGTTGGAATCTTCGAGCGACGTTCACCGGAAGATTTTAGAGCCTTCTCCCGTGCGGCTCGCCTTTATGTTTCTCCAACGGGTGAGATGATCACCATCGATCTCGTTAAGACTCGCTCGGATTCGGGGGCGTACGCGCTTTTGACGAATGAAGCGGCAATGGCGCTGCCATCACAAATCATCGGGTTAGAGAATATAGGGACTGCCGGTATCAAGACCGCGAGCGGAATCAACTTCTTTAAAGGCTCAGCGTTCGTCAACATCTATAGCACCAACAGGTCTCCGAACAGCAGCGAGGGCGCGCTGACTCTAGCGGGGCTTTTCGCTCAAAATCTGGATAAGGGTGACGGGGACATCCCGGTACTCGTCAAGCATCTCCCGGATTGGGAGAAGGTACAGGCGAGCGCCAACTATGCAGTCAGTCAAGCTGCATTGCGTCAGGTTCTGGCTAATCACCCGGTGCTCGAAGCGGTAAGTTTCGAGGGCGGCGCGGAAGCCGTGACGGCCATTTACGGTCAGTCGCGCCTCGTCATCGTCGAGAACACCACGCCGCAGCTTGCCACGGATAACGACGCTCGCATCCAGGGAAAAATCCGTGAGCTTCGCGAGCAGGGGCAGAGCGTGCCGACTGCTTACCAGCGCGTCGGTAACTATAGCGTTTTGGTCTTCGACGCGCCGGACGAGCAGACGGCGCAGCAGCTTATCAAGGCCATCAGCTATGAACAGACTGTGCAATGGCTTGGCAATAACCCGCGAGCGCTGGAACGAGCGCAGAGGCAGTACACGGAAACGACTGCGAGCATCATCGTCGCCGTCCTAAAAGCGTCCGGCATCTCTATTCTTCTGTGCCTGGGAATCGGCGGTCTCTTCGGTGGTCTGGTCTTTCGTCATCGACGCGCACAGCAGGCGGCATCAACATCCTATTCGGACGCGGGCGATATGGTTCGCCTGAACATAGACGGGATGACGGCGCAGAATGATCCGGCGAGACTTTTGGGCAGAGGCGACGGTTAATCCAGTTAAGCGCACGGGCGCGCGCTTTATCATCTTGTCTGTAAAATAAAAGCGAGCGTCGTAAAGTACTTACGACGCTCGCTTTTATTATCGGAATTAATACTCTCAGAAATTGCGGGCTGCTGGTCTTCCTGTAAGGCTCCCCCAAGCCTGTTCAGGACGCCGACCAGCAGCCCAGCAACTGTTGCCCTTAGACCGCATCGCCTGCGCCGACCCCGTTCCCCCGAAAGGGCCGCCGCCTGCTTTTCAAAGTGAGAGAACGCCTCCCCCAAAGCCTTCACTCACTGCCGTCTTAAAGAGCCTGACCCGATTACCCTCATGTACCCTTCTTCATTTTAACCACGTTCCTCTAGAGCAATGACCGTGCCATTTCGGCCTCTTTTATCGAGCAAATCCGGAAATAGTTTTTTAGACCTTTAAATCAGCCCCGTTTTGTGCAAGCCGCGTTTGCTGAAGAGAGCCGGAAACAGTAAATAAGGCCGAAAACTGTATTTTATTTTTACACACGCACTGTACTAATGTAGCGTTATCGTTCACACTGGATTAAGGCTGAGGCTTCAAAATAATCTT
Organism: Pyrinomonadaceae bacterium; assembly: GCA_035537255.1. Classification (GTDB taxonomy): domain Bacteria; phylum Acidobacteriota; class Blastocatellia; order Pyrinomonadales; family Pyrinomonadaceae; genus DASQYE01. The sequence continues at coordinate 4,029 of DATLMN010000058.1, forward strand.
TCAGTCCTCTCAAGGGAGCGCCTTGATCAGGGCTTCGATCTCGGCGGCGACGTTGTAAAGATGAGGCGCGACCCGCAGACGATCTCCGCGCGGGGCGACGATGATGTTTTGCTTTTTGAGATGAGCGTAGAGCGCAGGCGGCGTCCACTCTCCCCTGTGGCGCAGGCAGACGATCTGCGATTTTTCTCCGGCGCGGCGGGAGCTGACGATCTCGTAATCGCGCTTCCCCGCCAAGCCTTCGCAGAGCTGATCTGTCAAATCAGAGAGATGCGCGGCGATGCGTGTGATTCCCGTCTCCGTTAAGAGCCGCAGGCTCGCGTCCAGACCGTGAATAAGCGCCGTCGCCTGAGTCCCTGTCTCCCAGGCGAGCGCACCCTCTCGCCACTCCTGCTCGAAATTACTGTAGTCCTCCGCTTCCATGACGCTGGTCCAGCCCACCAGCAATGGCTCTAACCGCGAGCGCGCGCGATCAGAGATGTACAGCCAGCCGATGCCCTCAGGCACGAGCAGCCATTTATGGCACGCGCCCGCCGCCACGTCTATCAACTCGTCTTCGACATTAAAGGGCAGCGCACCCATAGACTGTATAGCATCTACGACGAGCAAAGCATTATGCTTGCGTGCGGCGCGTCCCAAGCGCTCAAGGTCTGCGCGAAAGCCAGAGCCGTACTGAACATGACTGATCGCCAGGACGCGAGTCCGCTCGTCTATCATGCCGATCATTTCATCAAGGTCGACGCGCCCCGCGCGCTCCTCGCACATACGCACTTCTACGCCAGCGCTTTCCCGCAGTCGCAGCCAAGGATAGATGTTCGACGGAAACTCTCGGCGGAAGGTGACGACGTTTTCGCCCGCTCGAAACCCCAGACCGCCCGCGATGGTCGAGAGCCCATCCGAAGTATTGCGCATAAAGGCTAGCTGTTCAGGACGTGCGCCGATCATCTCTGCGGCCAGGCGGCGCGCACGCTCTCGCACCGCCACCCAGCCGCGATAATTCAGCGAGCCGTGCTGTGCGACATCCTCTATCTGAGCCGCGACCGCGCGTATGACTGGCAACGGAGGAGGCGAGATGGCTGCATGATTCAAATAAGCGGCGCGCTCCGTGATCGGAAAGAGCGCGCGCAGATCGTCATTCATAAAATCTTTTGATCCTCAATCTTTATCCAGCAGCGCGATCAAGCGGTCGGGGTAATCCGTCATGATGCCGTCCACGCCAAGCTCTATCAGGCGACGCATACTCTCTTCGTCGTTGATGGTCCATGCGTGAACTTCCAGCTTAAGCGAGTGCGCTGCCTCGACGAACTCACGCGTCAAAGCCCTTCGTCCTAACATGTATTCCGGCACTTGGAGAGCCTGCATCCTTTGACTATTCGCTTGCGCTCTCTCAGTAGGCGCAGCCATTCTTGACAGAAAATTGCCGACCTCCGCAGTGCTCGCGGACGTACTGACCTCAGCACACTCCGCGCGAAACTCATCCAGGACCTGTTGGCTGAATGAACCGACCATCACCTTCTTCTGCAAACCGCTTTCGCGAATCATCCGGCACAAAGGCTTGACGATGGAGGGCTGCGCCTGCTTGGGCTCAATATTAAAGCGCATGTCCGGAAAAGCTTTGAAGACCTCCTCCAAGGTGGGCACAGTGACGCCGCGCCCTCTTAAAGGAAAGGTGCGCCCGCCGTCCGCAGACCAGTGAAAAGCTGCATCCAGCTTTTTCAGTTGGGCCAACGTGAGACGGTTGACAGGGCCGCTGCCGTCCGTCGTGCGCTCAAGTGTACTGTCGTGCATGACAACCAAAATGTTGTCAGCGGTCGTCTGCACGTCCATTTCCAGAACGTCTACGCCCAGATCGCGCGAGCCCGTAAAAGCCTGCATGGTATTCTCCGGCCACAGGCCAGCCCCTCCACGATGAGCGATGACGAGCGGACGCCGTCGCGCCGAGGGGCGAAGATTTCCCTCATTTCCGGAAAGAGGTCTGACGGAGAAGGCCAGCAGGAGGCCATAGATTAAAGTGGTCAACATACAAAGAATTACGCTCGACGCCAACAGCCATTTCGCACGCGCCTTCAGCATGGCTCAGCTCAAAAAAATTATCTGCCTGCGGCGAAGTGATCCGCACCAAAACAGTATTCGCGCCGCACGATAGATGTTTCGATAATAGTAAACGGATTCTTGATTATAGTATAAAATGCGCGGCAGACAATTCTGAGGCGATGGGGTTCGCCGTATAACCATCCGCGCCTGTCAGCAACAGTGCTGAGAGAGCAGGCGGGATTGATGACTCCTTCTTCAAGCGCGCGCACGCACACCATGCGTGAGCCGCATGAGAAGGGGTCTTTGATGTTTATGGCCGAAGCAGAGACGCGCAGGTTTTCTTTAAGGAGGAAGAATGGAGACTCTGAGTAGATACATGGCCGTCGCCGTGGGCGGCGCTCTGGGCGCGATGCTGCGTTTCTATCTGGGCAGCTCTGTGCTGGCGCGTGTGGGCGCGCCCTTTCCGACGGCCACCTTTTTTATCAACATCACAGGCTCTTTCATCGTCGGTTTTTTTCTGACGCTGGCGACAGAGCGTTTTCCGATCAGCCCTTACTTGCGGCTCGGCGTCGCGGTCGGCTTCGTCGGCGCATACACAACATTTTCGACCTTCGAGTATGAAACAGCACGACTGGTGGAAGAGAGGGATTTTATCAGAGCCTTCCTCAACGTCGTGCTTAGTTTCGTCGTCGGCTTCATGGCCGTCTGGGGCGGCATCATCGCCGCGCGCATAATCGAAGGCACACAGCCCACGAGCCACGCCGCCTACGACCGCTTCGAGCGTCAGGCAGACCCTCGCGACCCCGCGCAGATGCCCGGAACAGAGCGCGACATCAGAGATTCAACCATTCAAGCGGACTTAACGAAGACGAATAAAACGGGCAATGCCGATTCGACGTGAAAGATATGATTGACTCAAACAATTTATCTGGGAGCGTAAGGTTGGTTGTAAAGCTCCTGGTAAAACCAGCCGAGGACGCGTACCTCTGCGGTGCAAAGCACTTCGAGCCAGCAGGAGGTGAGGAAATCCGTGCGCCCGCGTTCGGTGGGAATCCTCGCGGCCTCCTGCACGGTGGAGGCTGTTGCGTCTCCCATTTCAAGTTTGTAGGCGGCGGCCGTTTCTTCGTTGGCCTTCGATGCCTCGTCGAGCGCGTTCAGGAGCTGGCCGATCCAGTCATGCAAAGACTGCTCGCTTGAGTTGAGGGCGAGCGCCTGCATAATCCCTATGGCGAGGCGGTCTTCGGCGCGATTGAAATCGAAGACACGCTCGCCCAACGCGCGGCTTCGCTCCTGCTTCCACTGAAAAAGCTCTTCGACCTTCGGATGGCGTATGACGGCGACGCGCTGGTCGTAGTCCAGAAACCACTGGATCACGTCGGCCACAGAGTTGAGGTCAAGCTGCCCGTTAGGGTCGCGCCTGATGGCGGGCGAGTTCACCTGCGCTCGTGGCGCGCCGTTTGATTCCCTGTTCCACATCGGCTCTTTAAATCTCCAACCAAAAAATTTTGTTCACGCCCGCTTAAGCTCGAAATTGGCGCGCACTTCACCCACAAAGTCGCCGCGATGATTGCGAATCTGAAAGCTACGGTAGGGCGCAAGCTCACCCAGCGCTTCGTCTTCGAGCACGCCCAGTTGACGGAGCGCTTCGATGACGACCGTCGGGCGTGCGCGACGGTCTTCGCCGTCCTCTATCTTAAAGGCCAGGCCGAGCCCCTTGGGCCAACGCCCGCAGGGAAGCACGCCCGCCGTGTAAACGCCTTCAGCGCCGACCTTCGAGACCAGCCCGCCCTTGCAAGCGCGCATCAGCACAGTATCCAGCCGCTCGGCGCGTCCGCCGATCATCTCCGGGTAAGAGATCATGGCGGCGACGATTCGCTGTGCAGCACTGCTTGTCTCCGTGGGCCAATCAACGGGCGGCAGCACAAGGCGCGCATACATCAGGGCCATCGCTCGCACAGTGATGCCGAAGACGGGCGCGCCGCATCCGTCAACTCCGACGGCGAGGTCCTCCAAGGGCACGCCGGAAAATTGTTCGATGGTGCGACCGATCATCAGTTGGACGGGATTCGCGGGTTGATCGTATGTTTCGACGGGCGCGCCCAGATGAAGCGCGAGCGCGAGCATCCCCGTATGCTTGCCCGAACAGTTGTTGTGCAGCACATTGGGCCGCTCGCCACGCTCGCGAAGTCGTGCGGCTTCCTCCACGCTGAAGGGCTCATGCACGCCGCACTTTAATGCGCTCTCGGTCAAACCGATCTTGCGTAGCATTCCGGCCACGGTCTTTGTATGAATCGGCTCGCCGTTATGCGAGGCGCAACTGATGGCGACTTCCTTTTCCGTGAAATTGAAATGATCGGCAGCGCCCGAAGCGACGAGCGGCAGCGATTGAAAAGGCTTGGCAGAGGAGCGCAGGTAGGTCAGCGTTTGCGGCACGCCCAGATGTGCGACTATTTGTCCGTCACCGTCTACGGCGGCGATGTGGCCGCGATGACGCGATTCCGTAATCGACCCGCGCCTGACTTCGACCAGAGGCACTGGCTCTGGAATGTCTTGTTTTCTCTTTTCGCTCATTACAGACATTTATATAAGTAAAAAGGCCAAAGGTAAAAGGCAAAAGTAAGAAAGGCGTTCAACCCTTCTTCACTTTTGCCTTTATCTTTTACTTGAGCCCTTTTTATCTTGAGCGTCTGCGCGCGCGTGTTGTTGCTCCGCGCCTTTGGCCGTAGCTGAGCACGCTGAGCCTAACGTGGCGGCGACCGAAGCGGCAGGCTTCGCGATAGCTAGGAACCCACACGTCTATCTTGCGCCCCTTCACGGCAGAGCCCGTGTCGGCGACGATGTACTCGCCGCTGTATGGGCCTGCGTCCAGACGCACGCGTGTGCCTAAGGGCAGGACGCGCGGGTCTGCGGCGATGATGCCTTTGGCGACGCGCATACCGCTGGCCGTTCTTCCGGGCAGATTGTAAGCGGTGGCAACGTAAGCCTGCGGCTCTGTGATCGGAGCGGCGGCGATGGCCGTCTCCTCGACGGTCGAAGGCAAAGCGCTGCCAGAGATAACATCTACTTTGTCAGTCGTCGCGGGCGGCGGAGGAGCAATTGTTGTTGTCGTCGTCGTAGCCGGCATCTCCGTGCCATTTACTGCGGGCGCTGTGGGCACAGAAGCGCTCGGAGTCTCGCTGGACTGCTCTGTTTCAACGGGAGCAGTTTCGTTTTTCTCTTTCGGCGTTTGCTCAATCGAGGTGGGTTGTTGTTGCTGCTGAGTCGAGGTCTCTGCGAATAACGGTTTAGCGAAAAAAAGAAGAGATACTGCGAGAAGCGTTGCAGCCGAAAGGGCTGCGCTTCCGCCAAAGAACAATTTCATCTATCGGTTCTCCTGTCCGAGGTGGTTGTTGAAATCTTTCAGCGACGCGCCGCGCGAGTCCGTTCTTTCCCATGACTCGACCTCCGGCTCTAGGAGCTAAACTGACATTTGTCAGCCGGAGTTGGGGGCTTGCATCCTTGATGCGGTGCGCTGAAAGAGCTGCACAAAAGAAAAACAAGCGAACATCATTGTCCGCTTGTTCTGTAAGGTTAAATTACGTGAGAGAAACTAACACACGTCGCAAGCAGATGTCCAGTCGGCGGAAGTCCTGTTAATGGGTCGATTTGAAGTTGAGAGTGATAAAAGTTGGCATTCACCACAGAGGCACAGAGGACACGGAGGTTACACAGAGGCTTGAATGTTTCCCTCTGTGCTCTCTGTGTCTCTGTGGTGAGTCTCAATGCACCGCATATTCAATTATGCAAAGAGCACAGAGTAGATTCACAAGATGGATTGAGTGTTCAACTATCTGAACAATCTTTATGCTCTCTCCCTGGTCTGCGGTGGTCTATCTCTTTTCCTAACCTTCGATTGAAATCCTCTCTAATGGCTAAGCACTCCGAATCACCCTCTTTTCTTAAGACTTTTAACGAAACTAAAGCAAAGCCGTGTCCGTAAAAGAGAGCGCAAATCTATTTTGTAAGGAGACTTCCCCTGATGCGCATGAGAAAGCTTTTCGTCCTCTTCCTCGCGCTGTCGTGCTTGACGACATTCGTTCAACCCACTATCACGGCAAATGCTCACGATGCTGAACGGGCGCAGGTCGCTGGCGGTGCGACGCCCACGGCACAGCTCCCCGCGTGGGTCGTGCGCAGCAACGAGAATACGCAGGTGCTCCTCGCAGTCCTCGCGCGCTTCGGCCCGGAAGGCGCGGCACAGATCGGCGTCAGCGGCTTTGACGACCAGATCATAGACCTCAAGCCGAAGATCAACGAGCGCGCCAACCAGGCGACGCGCGAAGCCATACAGGTCTTGCGCGGACGGCTCGCCGCAGAGAAAGACCCGCTTGTGCGACAGGACCTGGAGATTCTGATCAAGTCCGCAGAGGACAATATTCGCGGTACAGAATTAAATCAGAAATACGAGATTCCGTACTTCAACATGGCGCAATTGATCTTCTTCGGCCTGCGCGGACTGCTGGACGATCAGGTTCCCGCAGAGCGACGAAAGTCTGCGCTGGTTCGCCTGCGTCGCTACACAGGAATGGAAGAGGGCTATGAGCCGATCACTGTCTTGGCCGAAGCGCGCACGCGCGAACAACTCAGCAAGCCCGGTCTTTTGGGCCCACCCAAAGCGCAGGTTGATAAAGACCTCTCGAACACAGACTTCTTTATCAACGGCCTCGGCCAGTTGCTGGAAAAATACCAGATCGCCGGTTATCAGGAACCTTACGCGAAGCTCAAAGAACAGCTCACGGCTTACAATGATTTCATCCGCAAGGAGGTTCTGCCCAAAGCGCGCACGGATTTTCGCCTGCCTGCGGAAGAGTACGCCTTCGCGCTCGAACAGTTCGGCGTAGACATTGCGCCCGCCCAGCTCGCGGCCAAAGCGCACGCCGCCTTTAATGAGATTCAAAAAGAGATGCAGTTGATTGCGCCGCGCGTCGCCAAAGAGAAAGGCATCAACGCGACAGATTATCGAGACGTAATTCGCGCTCTTAAAAAAGACCAACTGGTCGGCGAAGCGATCCAGCCTTTTTACGAAAAGCGTATCAAGGAGATCGAAGAAATTATACGCCGAGAGAAACTTGTGACGCTGCCCACGCGCCCCGTGCGCATACGGCTCGCCAGCGAAGCGGAGAGCGCGGCGCAACCCGCCCCCAACATGCGTCCGCCTCGTTTGATCGGCAACACGGGCGAGATAGGCGAGTTCGTCTTGCCGCTGCGCATCCCCAGTAAGCCGGGAGAGCCGACGAAGCAGTACGATGATTTCACTTTTGAGGCCGCGTCATGGACGCTCTCCGCTCATGAGGCGCGTCCCGGCCACGAGTTGCAGTTCGCCTCGATCATAGAGAAGGGCGTCTCCTCTGCCCGCGCCATCTTCGCTTTTAATTCGACCAACGTCGAAGGCTGGGGACTCTATTCGGAAGCGATCACGAAGCCATACATGCCTTTGGACGGCCAACTGATCTCGCTCCAACATCGCCTGCAACGCGCGGCGCGCGCCTTCCTGGACCCTGAGTTGCAGATGGGCAAGATCACGCCCGAACAGGCGATGCGCGTGCTCAAAGAAGACGTAGTGCTCTCCGACGCGATGGCCACGCAGGAGGTCGAGCGTTATACGTTCAGAGCGCCCGGACAGGCGACCAGTTACTTCTACGGCTTCACACGCCTGATGGAGCTGCGCGCCGACACAGAGAAGATGATGGGCAAGCGCTTCGACCAGCAGAAGTATCACGACTTTATTCTCTCGCAGGGACTTCTGCCGCCCGACCTGCTTCGCAAGGCCGTGATGGAACAATTCGGGACGAAGAAAACGGACGATTAAGAGAGCTTACTAAAGAGCATGCTGTAAGCCGCAAGAAAAGGGATTAATATAATCGAGCTGCTCTAAAGAAAAGCGGGAGATGGCTCAATGCGCATCTCCCGCCTTTTTTTGATTCTTTATAATCAAGATGAAGCATTACCACGTCGAGTGATGGTTCGGGTCGCGCTTAAACATTCTCCCTGATGTCCAAGTCGTGCCATCACTAAAGCCGATTGACCTGATACGTATTCTTACTGCCTTGATACTGGCTGGATACTTCAATTCATTAAGCAGTGTTCTTAATGAATCATACTGCGGGTCAGTAAGAGTAATGTCTCTCGTTTGTCCAGGCGGTATGGGCGGCGGACTTGCAGAATCTTTTGGAGGTGGGCGAAAGGGATTAGGGCCATACTCGATTGGGGCAGTCATATCAAGCTCCTGTGCCTGATCGGGAGGTCGCCGGAATCGAAGTTCTACGCTGACATGCGTGACTGTCTTATCTGAGCGATTTCGTACACGGATCGTTAGTCCTTTAAGCCAGTCATCATCGGCAGCTATTTCCCTATTCGTTTCGATAACTCCAATTTTTGACCTGACCAAAGTTATCTTCACAGGAGGATTAAAGTCATCACCTTTCTCAATTATTCTCTCCGGTTTCTGACTTGCTCTATTACTGGAGTGCCCGGCTGGCGTCCAGATGGTTAAACCGGAAGCGAGCGCGAAGAACACAAGGACACTACTTACTGTGAAGAGAGTAATTCTCAAGAACAATAGTTTGTGCGTTGACATGAGAGTGCCTTTCTAGAAGCAGTCTCATAAATAGCACCTGAGCAAAATCTTGATGCAGCCCAGATGCACAAAGCCGAGAAAGTTCTCGACATGATAATCAAAGCGCGTAGCCACTCGGCGGAAGTTCTGCAACCATGCCCACAGCCGCTCGAC
>DATLMN010000059.1:0-21187 GCA_035537255.1 Pyrinomonadaceae bacterium
AAGCGCGCACGCTTTACGCCGAGCAAGCTCTCGGGCCAGCCGGTCAAGGTTTCCGGCGTCGTGAACTACAACTTTGCTGCTCAATAAAAAGAGCAGAGACGAGCAAGCAGGGATACTGAAGTTACGAATAAATATTTTACCCTACGGACGGGGAGTACTTTATGGCACTGACCGGAGAATTGAGCGACCTTTCGCTCTCTGAATTAATCGAGTTCTTCTGCAATCAAAGGAAGACCGGAAGACTGAAGGTTATCTACCCGAACCTGCCCGGCTATTTTTACATACAGGCGGGCTCGCTCATAGACGCGCGGATCGGTTCTCTTTCCGGCATCGAGGCGGTCTACTACGCACTGACGCTGCCCAACGCTTCCTTCAAGTTCGATCAGGAGCTTGAGGCCGAAGGCCGCACTATTCACCAGCCCTGGACGCAGGTCGTTCTTGAAGGTCTGCGTCGAATGGACGAAGGCGTCCTGACAGAGATGCCTTTCAACAAGGACGAGCTGCCAGACGAGAATGATGTGGAAGAGGCTTTAGACAGCGTCATCGCCAGAAGCGAAGACGAAGGCGAAGACTCGTCCACTGGGCCAATGGCTTTGACCGTCGAGAGCATGAACGGGTCGGGCGGACGGCGCAAGTTTATCTTCGCCACGGTGGCGATAGCTATCCTGATCGCCGTCGGCGCGGGCTTCGTTCTCGCCAACCGTATGGCGCGCGCAGAGTCCACGGCTTCTATCCCGCCCGTTGCTGTGCGCGACGTGATGGATAATTCTCCGGACGCGAATGAGAGTGGAGCGACCGATGCAGGTGCGCCGCAAGTCGCAGAAGCGGGCTCGACCGACCAGAGCCTTGCCGAAGGAGCTGCTCCGGCCGGTGATCAGGCGGCTCTCTGGCGAGAGCAGCGCGAACGCGAAGCACGCGAGCGCGAGCGACGCCGTGCCTTAGAAGAAAGGGCTGATGGATTCCCTGCGAAGACTGCGGACGCGACTGCCGCTTCGGCGACGCCGCCGCCCACCGCTGCTGTGAAGAAGCCGGACGCGCCCAAGGCAGGGCCAAAGACAGTGACGGTTCAAGTCACCTACGACGAAGCGGGCCGCGTCACGCAGGCTTCGGGCAGCGACCCGACGGCGCTACGCATCGCGCGCCAGAAGCGTTTCCCTTCAGGCAAACCCGGCACGACCACTGTCACCATCCCGATCAATTAACGAACTCACAGGCTTTCACAAAAAGAGGGAGAAGAAATTACATAATTTCTTCTCCCTCTTTCTATTTTTTCGCCAGGCTCTTATTTGACTCCGACCATGCCGAGCATGATCAGGAGCGCACGCTTTAGGCCCGCGTCGCGACCGCGCGGGTCGTACCATTCGTCCAGTGTGTGAGAGTTGCCGGATGAGCCGCCCGCGCCGATGGTGATGGCAGGGATGCCCAGAGAGATAGCGACGTTGGAATCCGTCGAAGAGCGATCCAGACGTGGACTGAAGCCTAGAGCGCGTGTCGCTTCTTCGGCCATGCGAACGATTGGAGAATCGCGGGGGGTCTCGCCGCTCGGGCGATCACCGATCAGTTTCATATCCAGCTCAAGCGGTGGGTCGCCAGCGCGCCGTCCGGCGTTCTCGTCGTCTGCGGCCTCGCGCGCCGCGCGTCTGAAAAACGCATCCAGGCGTTGAAGCTCTTCGGCGGATGCGGAGCGCAGGTCAACATCCATCAAGGCTTCGCGCGGAATGACGTTGATGCCCGCGCCGCCTTCTATGCGACCGACGTTAAAGGTCGTGCGCGGCTCGACGGGAGCAGGGTAAGAGGCTAGCCGACTGATGGCGCGCCCGAGCGCATGAACGGGATTGGCCGCGCCGAAGTCTCCCCAGGAATGACCGCCAGCGCCACGCAGCCGCACGCGATAGCGCCGCGAGCCGAGCGCAGCATGAGTAATGCGCTCCACACCCGGCCCGTCAAAGCTGATAAAGGCATCGACCTGTTTGGCCCAACTTCCCTTAGTCAAAAGATGGCGCGCGCCGCGCAGATTTCCCTCGCCCTCTTCGCCGACCGTGCCGACGAAAAGAATAGAGCCCTCAGTCTCAATATTGAACGCTTCGAGCGCGCGAAGCTCTGCGACGAGCGCGGCGAGCCCACAACCATCATCTGCAATGCCCGGCGCAAGCAGACGGTGTTGTTCGCGCCGCACAGTGTAATCCGTGCCCGCAGGAAAGACCGTATCAAGATGCGCGCTGACAACCAGCAGAGGCCGACGAGCGCTGCCTTCGCGAAGCGCCACGCAGTTGCCTTCCTCGTCCACTGCGGCTTCGCTCAAGCCCTGCTCGCGAAATCTCTCGCAGAGGTAGAGAGCGCGCTCCTGTTCGCCAAACGGCGGCGCTGGAATCTGGCAGAGCCGTATCTGTTCTTCTGTGATTTCGGCGGCGTGAGTCTCAAAAAAACGGAAGGCGCTTTGCACACGCGTGTTGCCGAGCAGCTCTTCAACGGTTTTATCCGGCGCAAGTGTGATGGTAGGCGAAGAAGACATATAAAATCAGTGACAAGTGACGAGTGACTTTGTGACAAGTTAAAAACCCTATCCGGGCTCGTCACTCGTCACTTGCCACTTATCACTGCTTTTCAAACCAGTTGCATAACTTCGTCTTCGCTGAGCACCGAAGAAGATTGCTTGGCGCGTGCGAGGATACGCTCGACGCGCTCGTCGCTCGCTTCGAGCCCGCGTTTTTCGAGCCAGTAGATGACGTTGGATTTGCCGCTCATGTAGCCGATCTCTATCTGCTGCTGCATCCCGAAGAGCCCTGCGGGCACGCCCGAATAGACGAGGTCTGCCAGTCCCGGATCGCCCTTTTTATAACTCTTGATGACGGCCGCCGCGTGTACGCCCGTCGCCGTGCGAAAAGCATCGCGCCCGAAGACAGGATAATTGACGGGAATCGTCCACCCGCAGGAAGATTCTGCTACCTGGCAATACTCACGCAGGCGTGACAGATCGTTATCAATCCAGCCCATCAGCTTGAGATTGACGAGCAGTTGATCCATCGGCGTATTGCCGACGCGCTCGCCCACGCCAAGCGCAGAGCCGTGAACCTGATCCGCGCCGCCATCAATCGCGGCAATCGAGTTGATGACGCCAAGACCTCTGTCCTGATGGCCGTGCCAATCGAGTCTTACCTTCTCGCCCTCGTCTTCGATGATGCTCTTGACGAAGCGGACGACGGCGCGCGCTCCGTCCGGGGTCGAATGTCCGACCGTATCGCAGACGCACACGGCACGCGCGCCCGCACGAATCGCCGCAGTGTAAAGCGCGCGAATCGTTTCCGGGTCGGCGCGCGAAGTATCTTCGGTTACGTACATCACCGAGAGACCTTCTTTGACGGCGAAGGTCACGGCGTCTTCGGTCAGCTTCAAAAGCTTATCGAGCGTCCAGTCTTCGGCGTAAAAGCGTACCGGCGAAGAGCCTATAAAGGTGCAGGCTTCGATCTGTATGCCTGTGCGCTGCGAGATGTCTATGATCGGGCGTATGTCCGCCTCGTGCGTGCGCGCGGCGCAGTTCGGACGAATACGCAATTTCTGTTCAGAGATTTCGCGCGCGAGCCTCTCGACGCCCTCCGCGTGTTTGCCGCCAGCGCCAGGCAATCCAATGTCCGCAGTGTCTATGCCGAGCGCGTCCATCAGGTGCAGCAGTTCCAGCTTCTTTTCGATGGGTGGGTCGCACACCGAAGGCGATTGCAGACCGTCGCGCAGAGTTTCGTCGTCCAAGCCTATATGTCGCTCGGGCTTCGCGGCGGTCGGCTCGACCACGTTCCAATCATAAACCAGTTCTTCAGCGGGCACTTCTACTACACCTCTCTCGGGTAAAAAAATCCGGAACGAATCGACGTTCGACAAGGGAAACTTGATTACAACAAGTGGCGCACGTAATTGTCAAGCAAGGCATCTGAGGTCGCTTCCACTAGCGTGTGGCAAAGCTTTTTCCTGATTCACCTGAGGATTTCGCTTATAATCAAGTTCGAATTCAAGCTCGCGCCCTCACGGGAGGTCTCTTGATGGCTAAAGTTTACGTTTCCTCAACCTTCATCGATCTTCGGGAATGTCGTCGCAAAGTTTCGCTCATCCTGCGTCAGATGGGATTTGAAGATGTAGCGATGGAGTACTACGTCGCCGGAAACGAGCGCCCTGTTGATAAATGCCTTAATGATGTTGCAGCCTGCGATCTGTACGTTGGTATCTTCGCTTGGCGCTACGGTTTTATCCCGAAGAAAAATAATAGCAAAAAGTTATCTTGGAGAATCAATTACACCTGCAATCGAAGTGATTGGCCCGAATTGGCCCTGTCGAGATGTACTTGTAAATTGGTTGACGGAACTTGATTCAAGTCGCAATGCTTGGTTTTATGATAAATCTTTCGGGAAGTTCATCGGCTCAGTAGGCAAAGGGGAAAAAGAAATTCACCGTATCATTCTCAATTATGCTGTTCACAGTGACAAAAGTCATCGTATTTTAGCACCATTTACATTGGCGGAAGGCTGGCATGACGATGCGCAAACTTTGCGACTACTACATGACCGCGCCGTCAATGATGAGAGCAACTATGTACGTATCGCAGCCCTCGGTATATTAGTCACGCGATTCAGAGACGACGCACAAACCCTGTCGCTGCTGCGCGACTGCGCCGTCAATGATGAAGACGAAGATGTACGCAGTAGGGCAGTTGGAGTAATAAGCGAATTATATCCATAAAGATGAACAAGCCCTGCTGCGGCGCAACAGTTAGTTCTTACCTTTAGCTTTTCTTCTTCTTCTAACGCCTGCTCTTTGACGCGTGGCGGGGCTTTGTTATAGCCTCTCGGATGCTTTCGGTCTGCGCCTTTCGACAATTCCCGTGGCAAGATAGGAAGTTCGTGATCTCCTGCTATTCGTCTGGACTGATATGAAGATTGCACTCGGCTCGGAGCGCGCGTCGAAGGTTGAGGCCGTGCGCGCAAGTGTGGCGCGCATCGCGACCGTTGACGCGGCGTGGCGCGGGGCGGAGGTTGTGGGGCGCAAGGTAGAGTCGGGCGTGCCTTTGATGCCTCTGTCGGAGGGGCAGTTGATGCTGGGCGCGAAGACCAGGGCGGAGGGCGTGCGCGTGTTGCTGTTGAAAGAGGGGACGGGCGCAGAGTTGTATGTCGGGCTCGAAGGCGGATTTCATTCCGCGGAGATTGACGGGGGGTGGCATACGTTTCTTTGCGGTTGGGCATATGTGACGGACGGGGTGCGCGGGACGTTCGGCGCTGCCCCTTCGATCAGCGTGCCGGACTTTATTGCGCGCAGCGTCATCGACGGCAGACGCGAGCTAAGTGAGGTTATTGACGACATCACAGGACTTGTGGATGTGCGAAGCCGTCAGGGAGCGTGGGGCGTGTTGTCAAAGGAGCTTTTGACGCGCTCTCATAGTTTTGAAGCGGCACTCGTCGCGGCCTTCGCGCCGTTCTATAATAAGAAGCTTTATGCATAACGTTTTTGATTTGAAGGATTCAAACAGGATGGACGAATTGACAGCACAGGGCAATGATGAACATATCTCGCATCTGAGAACCACACCCGGCTGGATCGAAGTGATCGCAGGGTCGATGTTCTCCGGGAAATCAGAGGAGCTGATAAGACGCCTGCGTCGCGCCAAGATCGCGCGCCAGAAAGTACAGGTCTTTAAGCCGACGATTGATGAGCGTTATTCGCGCGACCACATCGTCTCGCATTCAGAGATGCGCCATGAATCCTCTACGGTCGAAACTGCCGCCGAGCTGCTCGCACGCGTCGAGCCTGGAACTGAGGTCGTTGGTATCGACGAGGGGCAGTTCTTCGACAATGACCTGGTCGCTGTGGCGAACGAGCTGGCAGGGCGCGGACTGCGCGTGATCATCGCCGGGCTGGATCAGGACTACACTGGGAAACCTTTCGAGCCGATGCCGCAACTGCTGGCCATCGCAGAGTATATTACTAAGACGCATGCCATCTGTATGCGCTGCGGCCAGCCAGCCAACTATTCGCAGCGCACCTTTGAATCCGAAGAGCGCGTCGCCGTCGGCGCATCCGGCATGTACGAAGCGCGCTGCCGCCGCTGTTTCGTCCCGCACGCTGACGCGCCAACTTCTTACATTACGGAAGCGGCGGGCTAGAGACTCCTCACCTCCTCCAACAAAATTATCCAAGGGCGCGGTGGCAACCCTGCCCGCGCGTGTCAGCAACCAAAGGGCAGTCTCTCCAAAAGCCTTTGTGCAAGATGACCTGCCACTCTTGCAGTCACCTCGTTCTCTGTGCAAAGCGGACAAGCAACGTCTCCCCTTCCTTTTTTCGTTGCTCTTAAGGAGGTGTACCCATGAAGATGCGAGCGCTTTCAACAGGTATCGCGCTTCTCTGGATGGTTTCTGTTTTTTCGCTGCCCTTTTTTGTGGCGGCACAGGTTGGGCCAAACGGCTCGTCAGGGAAGGAAACAAATCCACAGGCCACGGACTTTACACTCTCCGGGCCATACACACACGAAAACCTCACAGTCTTTCTGATTCACGGACAGGACACGATCAAGGGCCGTAAAATCCTGACCCTGCAAGAGGCGATGGAGCGAAAGCTGGTCATCGTCTACGAGACGAAGGATGTTAACGAGCTGGCGATTGAAAACATCTCGGACGATGCGGATGTCTTTGTGCAGTCGGGCGACATCGTCAAGGGCGGACAGCAGGATCGCGTGCTGGCTGTCGATCTGATACTTCCACCACGCTCCGGCCGTATCGCAATCGCCGCATTCTGTGTCGAGTCCGGACGTTGGAGCAAACGCGGAAGCGAGACGGCGACACAGTTCGAGACCTCTACGGAGCGGATCGCGTCCAAAGAGTTAAAGACGGCCACGAACGTCACGAACTCGCAGACGCAAGTCTGGTCGGAGGTCGTCAATGTGCAGAATAAGATAAGCCGAAATATAGGCGCTTCCGTCAACGCACAGGCTTCCGAGTCTAGTCTTCAACTCAGTCTCGAAAACAAAAGATTGCAGCAGGCGAAAGAAGCCTACATCAAGACGTTGATCAAGACGGTCGAGGGTAAAACGGATGTCATAGGCTACGCCTTCGCGATCAACGGCAAGATCAACAGCGCCGATGTCTATGCTTCGAGCGAGTTGTTCCGCAAGCTCTGGCCCAAGCTCCTGCGCGCGACCGCCGTCGAAGCCATCGCCGAGCTACAAAGGGGTCAGGAGTTCGCGCCGGTCAACCGCGAGGCTTTCCAGAGCTTTCTGGCGGATGCCGAACGTGGACGCGCCTCCGAGCGTGGCGTGACGACGCGCATCAAGCTCGTCACGCGCGAGACGGACGAGGGGATTCTCTTCGAGACTCGCGATCTCAAACTCAAGGAGGCTTGGATTCACAGAAGCTATGTGACGAAATAACAGCGTAGAGAAAGTGGAGAGCGTGCGGGCATCTTCCATTCGGACTGTTCTTCAGCGTTCAAGCCCACGCAGGCTTGAACGCTGAAGAACATCCCACCTGTCCGGAATCAGTGGACGAGCTTCATCGAATAGAGAATGGCGTACAGCTCATCCTGGCGCGCGGGGAAATTTTTGCCGTTTGAAGAGAGAATCAGATTGACCATCTGCGTCTGTCCGGCGAACTTGCGATAAGCTATCCATTGCAGACGCCGTATGTCGTCGGGCTTTTCCGGATTGACTTCGCGAAACTCCACGCCCTTCACGCCGTCAATCTCCATATAACGCAACTGATCCAGCTCGCCGTTCTTCTTGCGCTGCACAGCGCCGTCGTAGTAAGCCTTGAGGCTCTGCGCGGTCGGAAAATCCTCGCCCATCGGCGAGATGCTGGCGATCAGAAAGGCAGTGTTGCCGGGCGCGCCGTAGTTGAACATCTTCGACTCGACGGTCATCTTTTTCCATCCGGCGGGAACTGTCCAGGTGATGCCTTGCTGATCCCATTTGACTGTCTCTCCGCCTTCGAGCGCTTTGGTCTGGGCGGCCGTGGGCTCAGGGTGTTCGACGGGTTCTCCGCCCGTCTCCGCCGAGCCGCCTGCCGTGGTCGAAGACGTACCCGTATTTGATTGATTAGCGTTCTTGCCTGTGAATCTTTCGGCGATGTTGCAGAGCGACATGGCGAGTGCCAGCGCGACGAGCGGGGGAATTAGTTTCATCTTCGTTGACTCTGGTTCTGATGGTCTGGATTGGTAAAAGCAAGATGCTTCTACTTTAAATCCGCAGGCGAGTCAATATCTAAAACATTAAAGTAGTGGGGCGGTTGGAAATTGAGTGTGATGGAACTTGCTATTCACCACAGAGACACAGAGCGCACGGAGGTGGCACAGAGTGTTGAGTGTCATTCAACCCTCCGTGCTTCCTCAGTGCGCTCTGTGCCTCTGTGGTGAGTCTCAATACGCTGCATCGTCAATCTCAAATCAAGCCATGCACGGAAAACTGTTTCCAACTTGGATAGAGCGCGTGTTATGCTTACGGCCTTATCCCTCCATGTAAGAAACCTTGAGCGGCGTGCCCCGACGACGCTCGATTGAAGGAGTCTATGCTTATGCGCAGCTTTGCCTTGAGGTCATCAGCAGTCAACTTTTCACTGGCGCTCGCAGTCCTGCTCGCTCTCCTGGCGAGCGCTTGCCAGCAAGGTGCTGTGACGAACACCAACACGACGGCCAACGTCTCGAACGTCAATACGACAGTGACCAATGCGAACATCACGACTGCCGTCCCGGCGGGCTCCGTCATCAACGCGCGCGAGCCGGAAAAGTACAGCGCCACGCTCGTCTTCACGGCGCAAACTGAAGGGGGCGATCAGGCCGTGGGGATTCCTCCGCTGTCTGCGGAAGTGGCGCGAAGCGGCGCGGATCATCGCATCTCGTTCAAGCTTCCGAACAACGAACAGCTCATCTACATAGATCGCGCGGATAAGCATTACGTCATCTCGCCGACGCGTAAACAGTATGCGGAGCTGACGCCCGAAGCGACGGGCTTTGAGATTCAGCGTTTGATGACGCCCGGACAGGTCGTGGCGTTCCTGGAAAAACAGCGCGGCTACGAGCGCGTCGGCGAAGAGCCTTTGAACGGGCGCACGGCTGAAAAGTATCGCTACGCGAATACGACGACGACGCAGACGCAGGCAGGCAATGTTCAATCCGAAGCCTTCGTCTATGTTGACAAAGAGACGGGACTGCCGCTGCGCGCGACGCTTTCGAGCCAGGCGACTGGCAGCGTAGAGGGCGTCAAGGGCGTACGCATAGTCGCAGAGATGCGCGACATCAAGACGGATATAGACACCGCGATGTTTGAAGTTCCGAAGGACTACACACAGGTCACGCCGCAACAGGTGCGCCAGCAGATAGACGTGTTGACCAACACCGTAGCGGCCGTCATCAAAGCGCTGCTCACGAACATGAATACCAGCGGCGGCACGACGACGACTACCACCACGACGACGACGACCGCGCCTTCGCCGTCGCCTTCGGCCAGCGCGTCACCGGCAGGGCGTTAGCGGCCTGCTTCTACGGAAGAGGGGTTGAAGATGAAATACGTTCTTGTTCTGCTCTTGGGACTGATCGCGGGCGGAGTGCTGGTCTTCTTTATTTTCGTCGGCGCTCCGCGCGCGGGCGCTCTGCCGGGCACGCCCGTGCGGCCTCCGGATCAGGGCGGCGATCCTCCGGGAACTGCCGTGATTACGCTCGACGAAAAGTTTTTCGACTCGGTGCTGGCGACGATCTTTCGTGATATGAACGCGCCGTCGTTCCCGCTGCAATTTAGCCCCGTGAAGATGGAGAGCGACGCGCCGCCCTTAGCGCCTGAGTTTCGCCCTGCGGTTTTTCAGGGTGATTGCGCGAGCGCGGTCACGCTCGTTCCGGAAGGCAGCAATGTCAAAACGAGCGTTAAGCTGGCGGACGGAAAGATCATCGCGCCGCTGGCCTTTTCCGGCAGCTACAACGCGCCCTTCTTCGGCTGCATGCGTTTCAAGGGATGGGCACAAGCCAGCATTACACTATCCTTCGATCAGGCGAAGCAGACTGTTTACGGTCGCATCAACGTCGAAGGCGTGACGCTTGATAACACTGCGTCGGGTGTGGGCGATGTCGTAACACTGCTCGTGCAACGCGCGATCAACGAGCGCGTCAATCCGTTGGAGATACTGCAATCGCATCAATTGACGCTCGCCCTGCCCGTCAAAGCCAGCAACAGCACGCTCAAGGCGCAGGTCAAAGACGTGCGCGAAGAAGTACAAAACGGCAAACTGAGCCTGCACATCACCTACGACTTCACAGGACAAAAGGGACAGGGATGAGGGATGAATAAGAAAACTATTCAACGTGAATAGCCACGCTTTCATCCCTCATCCCTCATCCCTTACGAAAATCTTAGCTTGGCCGCTTCTTCTTCGGGCGAGTCGTGCTGCGGTTTGACGCCGACGCCGTGATCGTAGGAGAGCGAGCCGCCGAGCCAACCCGATACGGAGATCAATATCACCCCTAAGCCGGAGAGCAGGATGGGAATGGTCAGGCTGGAGTTAACCAGAGGTCTTCCGTATCGTGTTCGCAGGTAGAGGCTCGCCGCAAAGATCAGGAGCGCGATGATGTTCAGGCGAGCGTGCCAGTCGGCGATTCGTTTGACCTCTTTCGATTTGAGCGCGAGCCAATCGATCAGCCCGGGCACGGCCGCCAGCAATCCGCCGATGATGCCGCCCGCGAGCGTGTACTTCGCCACCACCAGCCACAGCCCATCGTCTAGCAGCAGATAGAGCACATCGGAGATAAACGAAAAGACCCACAGCGCCAGAGGAAATGGAATCAGCATCGGATGCACTGGATGCCCCATGATGCTGGCCTTGCTTGCCATAATCTAATACCCCCTTTTTTGGTTGAACTCGAAAGCATCGAGTCGAAACAGGTAGAGCCGCTTGACGGCTCTGTTCACGCGCCAGTTTGTGGAAAGAGGCATTCACCGACAGAGGCACAGAGGACACTGAGATGACACAGAGAGTAGAACATCGCTCAAACCTCCGCGCTTCCTCTGTGCGCTCTGTGTCTCTGTGGTGAGTCACAACATTCCTGACATTCAATGTATAAGAGATATTCCCGGTTGATTCTCTGCCCGCGCACAGCGAATCGTCAAGCTTCCGGTCGATGATCGCAAAGCTCTCGACCGGCGCACAAAAAAAGACCGTCCGGGCTCTTCTTGAAACCCGGACGGCCTTCTCTCTTGTTTACAGACGCTCTTGGTTTTTAGTGTATGACGATGCCGACTCCGATACGGAAGTTGTGCTGCGTCTCGCCCGTAAAGGTCTGGCCCTGGATCGTCTGGTCGCCCGCGAAGATCGGATTGTAATCGAGCTGGATAGCCCGAATATCCACACGCGGGGAAACGCGTATGTCCAGGCCGCCGCCGATGCCGAGCGCAAAGCTCGTGTCGTCCGCCTCGAAGCTGTTGACGCCGATCAGCGCATTCAGATCAGGACTGTTGACATTGACGCGCTGGTGCGCCGCACCCGCCAGAAAATGTGCGAACGGTCTGACCTTGCCGCCTTCCTTGCGGTTGTCTTTGAGCTGCACACCGCCGAGGAAGTTATAGATGCTCGAATTAACATCGCCAGTGAAACCGCCGACGTTAAAGTCATCCGAGCGGTACGCGCCGGAGACATCGAATTTCAGACCAACGTACTTGTGTACGTTGCCGGTGATGGCCGCCTCGAAGCCGTTGAAGCCTTCACGCTCGTCGATGATGTCGTCAAATTCCGGGTCGTTGTTGTTGACGCCGGTGTCGACGCGATTGTGCGAGTAGCCACCATAGAATTCGACCTTGTCGTATTCATCCGAAGTGGTCTGCGCGAAAGAGAGAGGCGCGCAGGCGAGGATGAAACTCGCTAAAAGTAGTAATTTACGCATAACAGTTTATTGCTTCCTTCCTTGAAATTCCTTTGTGATTTTTTGAAGACCGCATGGCCTTCAAGTTTTATGCAACCGCCCGCACCATCAAGCAAGGACAATGCCAGCCTCTGCGGCATGGCCCATTCCCTCTATAAACGTGTACGCAAACGTACGCGAGAGGGCATTGCTTTCATCTTTCGTGCAATAAAAATCTGACAGTTGCACATGTTCCTCAAAGCCAGCGACTTTTATCTTCACTTCTGCTTCTTCAACCAAAGAGAGCGCCACATCGAGCGCTCTTCAATGGATTGTAGAAGCGAAGCATGAGTGTTCGCGCAAAGGATGTGTCACTTTCTAAATTGCCACAGCCTCTGCTGCTGCTGGCTTATTCGGAACTGTTCTAGATGAGGTGGGAAGTGGTGGGGTTGCCCCACGGTAAGCTCTTATTTTGTAAAGAAAAGTAAAGACTTTGTGCGGCCTGTGGGAAGCTTCGCGCCCTTTAAATCTAAAGTCCGCGACCGTACAAAAGCGCAGCTCTTCAGGATGAGCTTTAGGACGAACTTTCTTCTTCGTCCCCTTGCTCGTTACCGATCTTTTCGCGCTTGACGCCGTGCGGATTCGTGGAGCGCTCGCCGCGTTTACGCGTTCGTCGACGGGGCGCGCGCAGTTGCCCGGACTGGTCTACGGAGCGGATCGGTTGCAGGTCTTCAGCCTCGCCTTCAGGATCGTCAAGGCGCGTTTCGATCAGCTCCGGCTCGCTCTGCTGTTGATCCGCGCCGTTTGCATGTGCGGGCGTTGTCGTGCCACCAGTACTTTCAACACCATCATTGTTCTCTTCGCCGCCGCCTTCCGCGAGCGCGCGTTGACGCGTGAAGTGCTCGACGATCTCTTCGGCAGTTTTTCGTCCGACGAAGGGAGAAAGCTCTGCGACGCTCGCGGACGCTACTCTCTGGATTGAGCCGAGGTTGCGAAGCAAGCGGGTCTTCCGTTTTTCACCGACGCCCGGAATGGCCGTCAGCTCCGAAGTAAAATCACGAAGCTCGCGCCGCTTGCGATGATAGGAGACGGCCGTGCGGTGCGTCTCGTCTCTGATCATCTGTATGAAGCGCAGCGCGGGCGAGTGCGAATCCAGAAAGACGGGCTCGTGCTCACGACCCTTGACCAGCAGGTGAGATATGGCGTTGTGACGGCGCGGCGGTTTGACCACGCCGATCATCGGAATAGCTTCCAGATCAAGCTCGCGCATGGCCGCTGCCGCTGCGCCAAGTTGGCCCTTGCCGCCGTCGATCATCACCAGATCGGGCAGAGGCTTTTTCTCATCAAGCTGTCGGCGATAACGGCGCAGCACTGCCTCGTGCATCGAGGCGAAATCGTTTGCGCCCTCCACGGAGCGTATACGAAAGCGACGGTACTCCGCGCGATTCATCTTCCCGTTTTCACACACGACCATCCCTGCGACGTTCTCCGCGCCCTGTATGTTCGAGATGTCGAAGGATTCTATGCGCGCGGGAAAACGCGGCAATTCTAAACTCTCCTGCAACTCTTCGAGGACGCGCTCCATATCTGGTTTCAACACGCGGAAGCGCTGCTCAAAAGCGAGCTTGGCATTCTTTTCGACGAGACTGATGAGGTCACGCTTTTCGCCGCGTTGCGGGTCTAAAATTCTGACGCGCCGACCGCGCCGCTCGCTCATGGCTTTTTCCAGTAGCTCTCTGTCCTCGAAATCGACAGGCACATAAATCTCGCGCGGCACATAGTCCGTGGAGTAATACTGCGTCAGCACTTCGCTCAGGAAAGCGGACGCATCGAAGCCCTCTTCCGCCAGGTCTTCCCAGAAAAACTCACGGCGACCGACGATCTTGCCCTCGCGCATCGTGAAGAGCTGAAGGGCCAGGCGTGCGCCCTCTTGATAGTAGCCGAAGATGTCCACGTCGCGATCCGGCGAGGTCGCCATCTTCTGCTGCTCGGCCAGCGCCATGACGGTCTTGCGCATATCGCGATACTTGGCCGCCATCTCAAAACGCATCTCTTCGGACGCCTGCATCATGCGCGCTTCGAGCGTGTCCGCCAGCTCATGGTTTTTTCCTTCGAGCAGTAGTCGCACGTCGCGCACGGCTTCCGTGTATTCCGCAGGCGTACACAATCCCTTGACGCATGGGCCAAGACATCGCTTGATGTGATACTCAAGACAGGGGCGCGGCAATCGTCCGTCGATCTCTATATCGCAGGTGCGCAGTTGAAAGGTGCGATTGATTAAGTCAATCGTGCGACGTGCCAGTGACGCTGGCAGGAAAGGGCCGAAGTAGAGCGCGCCGTCGCGCTGTATGCGGCGCGTAATCATCACGCGCGGGAACGGCTCGTTGATCGTCAGCTTGAGGTGCGGGTACTGCTTATCGTCCTTGAGCAGAATATTGTAGCGCGGTTTGTGCTGCTTGATGAGATTGGATTCCAGCACAAGCGCTTCGACCTCGTTGTCCGTGACGATAAACTCCAGATCATTGATGCGGCGCACCAGCTCTCTGGTCTTACGATCATGCCCGCGCCCGGACTGAAAGTACGAGCGCACACGATTGCGCAGATTTTTAGCCTTGCCGATATAGATGATCTTCCCCGCGTCGTCCTTATGCAGGTAGACGCCGGGCGAGACGGGCAGGTTCTGTAATTTCTCTTCTAATGTCACGCTTGGGAGTCCGATGCTTTCAGTGATTCGGGCGCTCTTTCTTTGTTCGTCTATGATAACTTATCGCCGACAGAGAGGAAAACTGACCTTGCATTTCCCTTTCAAATTAGCCGCGGAAAAAGAGTTCGATGCCGTGGGCTTTGGCCTCAACGCCGTAGATCATCTGGTCGTCGTGCCAGCGTATCCGTCCTTCGATACCAAGACGCGCCTGGTAGAGCACGTGCAGGCAGCGGGCGGGCAGACGGCGACGGCGATGGTCTGCTTGCAGCGATTGGGGATGCGCACGGCATACGCTGGCCGCTTCGGCTCGGACAGCGAAGGACAGTTCGGGCTCGCCACAGTCAGAGACGAGGGCGTTGATATAAGCTTTGCGGAAGTTGTGGAAGGAGCGCGCACACAGATTGCTTTTATCATCATCGATGAGCCAAGCGGCGAGCGCACTGTGATCTGGGATCGCGATGAGCGGCTGGCCTATAGCGAAAGGGAAGCGCCCTTGGAGATGGCCGCGCGCGGGCGCGTGCTGCATCTTGACGCGCACGATCCGTTGGCCTGCGCGCGCATGGCGAGTGCGGCGCGCGCATCCTCTACTGTGGTGTCCGTCGATGTCGATAATATTTACGAGGGCTTGCCGGAACTCCTGCCGCTCGTAGACATTCTGATCTCCTCGAAGGAGTTTCCGCACAGGCTGACGGGCATTAGAGACCATCGCGCCTCGCTCGTTGAGCTGAAGGCGCGCTACGGCTGCACGATCACGGGGATGACGCTTGGCACGGGCGGAGCACTGCTTTTTTATGACGGAGTGTTTCTGGAATCTCCCGCGATGCAAGTGCCCGGGGTCTGCCGCGATACGACAGGCGCGGGCGATGCCTTTCATGCGGGATTCCTGTACGGTCTGCTGCGAGGCGAAGAGATTGAAACGAGCCTGAAGCTTGCCAACGCCACTGCGTCTTTGAAATGCCGCGCGCTCGGAGCACGCACATCTCTACCGAGCGAGACGGAACTCTTCAAATTTATCGAAGACGGCGTGCTGATCTCAAATTAGACGACGCGCCATGCTCCTTTCGTCTGCGAAGCTATCACTTGACTTGATCGATAAGATAACCCGTAACGACGATCTGCACCGTCTGGTCAGGTTCGAGCCCGGCGTTTGTCCAGGCAGACACACCATTACCCGCGTCGATTTCGTACCCGCTGCACAGATGAGTCTCCCTGGATTCGTCGGGCCTGAAATCTATCTGTTGAAGAATATTGGCTTTAAAGGGCTGATCCGGTTTTTGTGTACGGAGGATTGCCTTGGCCAGATTGACGGTCAGATTCTGTTTGACCTGGCGCGTGTTATAAAACATGTCCGTCATGATAAAGGTCTTGCCGGGCGGCACGGCCCTGAAGGATTCAGACGACGTATAAAAGATAAAGGGTTCGCCGGTCGGCCTCTTTGAAGTCGTGGCAGAGCCGTGACCGCGCACCAGAATTTTATTGTCGCGCGCAGTCTCAGATTGCACCTGAGCTTCGGAGAGTGCCGTTACTGACAACGCCTGCAACACGACTCCGGCGACAAGAC
Source organism: Pyrinomonadaceae bacterium (assembly GCA_035537255.1). GTDB lineage: Bacteria > Acidobacteriota > Blastocatellia > Pyrinomonadales > Pyrinomonadaceae > DASQYE01. The sequence goes on from DATLMN010000059.1 coordinate 16,113, forward strand.
CTGTGACGACCGCCAGAAACAGAATCAGTAGATGAGGTCTTTTACGCATTTGATTCTCCTTGCAACTGCGCGCAAACGTATATTGAATCGGGTGTGATGATTAGCCCTGCAAACGCTCGCGGAAAAGCTTGAGCACGCGTTGCCATGCGTCTGCCGCCGCTTCCGGGTCGTAGACTTCCGGACGCGTGTCGTTGAAGAAAGCGTGATCGGCGTCGTAGCTGACGACCTCTACGGGCAGATCGTATTTGCGCGCGGCCTCTTTGAGACCTTCGACTTTTTCCGGCGTGATCCAGTTATCGCGCGCGCCCGCGATAAAGAGCGTCGGGACTTTCAGGCGTGAGAGAGTCGCTTCGTCAGGGATGTCGCCGTAGAAGGGAGCAGCAGCGCCGAGCGCATCAACTTCACAGGCGGCCCTGAGCGCAAACGTCCCGCCCATGCAGTAGCCCGTGATGCCGACCTTCTTCACACCGTAGCGCTCGGTCGTCTCTTCCAGAGCATGATTGATCGTATTGAGGCCGTCGTCCGTCGCAAGCGCCTGCATCAGCTTCTGCGCTTCACCAGGATTGCTCGCGACCTTGCCGCGATAAAGATCGGGTGCGACGCAGAGAAAGCCCTCGCTGGCGTAACGCCCTGCGAGGTCTCGTATGTGATCGTTGATGCCCCACCATTCCTGTATGAGGATCACGGCGGCATCAAAGGTCGCGCCGTCGCTCGCCGAATCAGGCTGTGCGACAAAGGCCGTAGTCGCACCGTTCTGTGTCTCGAAATTGATGGTCTCGGTCTTCATGGCGGGTAGTTCGTCCTCCCTTTGAAGAGATCAAAACTTTGATTCGTCCTGGCGGTTGAAGCGCCCTGAATTATATGGCAAACGCCTCGCAGTTCCCAATCGTTTTGAGAGAGATTGTTGCTGGTCGATCAGATATTGAGTGTCATGGAAGCGGAGTCTGAGCAAAGTTGTTGACTTTCCTGCCGAGAGTTGCGTATGCTCGCACTGTTTTATTGACGGCAACCGTCCGCATCCCGGGGTTTTTGCGTGAGAATTTTGCTCTTCGATGCTGTCTGAAGTCGGTGGGGTTTTGATTTAACTGTTCCCATCCTTTTCTTCCTGAAAAATTTAGATCGAGCGTCTCGAACGAGCTATTGCAGCCTCGCGTACTCGCCGAGCCCGGGTGTTTATATCTTCTACAGTTTACGGTCTCAAAGAGAGCCCGTAATTTCCCGGATTACAATCCATCAGCGAATGCCCTATCAGTAGAAAGTAAACGGCCTACAAAGATCGACTGCGAAAGATCGAATGTGCAGGCTTGCGTCTAAATATATCTCGACCCCCGGAGATCTAAGTGAACAGAAAAACCCGATACTCTTTAATCGCCACGATTCTTTTTGCCATCTCTCTCCTGCTGTTCCCGGGCAGTCAAGCCCAACGCAACGAAAACACACAGGCCGATGACGGATTGATTCCGCAGCAAGTCAACGACACGCGCCCGGCAGAGGATAACAAGCCTTCAGGAATTTCCGCAGAGGATGTGTTGACGAAGACTGCCGGGCAGCAGGGTGGGCCCAACTCTGGCCCGGCCTACGTGTTGGTCGAGTTGCAGGATGCTCCGGCGGCGCAGGTTTATGCAGAGGTGCTGGCACAGTCGCCGCACTCTAAAGACAAGGCGCTGAAGGCGCAAGCTGTGCGCGCAGCGCAATCGCAGTCCGTAAGGATCGAGCAGCAACAGCGGACGCTTTCCGCGACACTCTCAAGCCCGCAGTTTAATGCACAGGAGCTATATCGCGTTCACCGGGCGCTGAACGGCATCGCCGTCATCGTCGATGCCGCTAAGGTTAATGAGCTGCGACGACTCCCCGGAGTGAAAGCTGTTCGTCCGATTGAGTTGGAGTACCCGACCAATTCCACCAGCGTCCCCTTTATCGGCGCTCCACAGGTGTGGGGCGGGCCGCTCGGGCTCAATGTCAAAGGCGACGGCATTAAAGTTGGCATCATCGATACGGGTATTGATTACCAGCACGCGGATTTCGGCGGGACAGGTGTGCTCGCGGATTACCAGGCGAATAACCGTGCGTTCGCGCCCGACGCCTATTTTCCGACAGCGAAGGTTGTCGGCGGGACGGACTTTGCGGGCGACGCATACACGGGCGGCAATGCGCCTGTGCCTGACCCTGACCCGATGGATTGCAACGGTCACGGCACGCACGTCGCTGGCACTGCGGCCGGCTACGGCGTCAACGCGGATGGGACGACCTACACAGGGCCTTTTACTGATAGCGCCAATTATGGGGCGCTGCGGATTGGCCCAGGCTCTGCTCCGGGAGCAAGTCTTTACGCCCTGCGCGTCTTCGGCTGCACAGGCGGCACAGCACTCACGGTCAGCGCCATTGACTGGGCCATAGACCCCAACAATGATAATGACTTTTCCGACCACCTGGATGTCATCAACATGTCGTTGGGTGGAATCTTCGGCAGCATCGCGGACACCTCTGCGCTGGCATCGGACAATGCGGCGCTGGCAGGCGTCATCGTCGTCACATCGGCTGGAAATTCGGGCGATACTTTCTTCATACAGGGGAGTCCGGGCGCAGGCAGCCGCGTTCTCTCGACGGCGGCGTCCGCCGACAGCGGGCTGCCCGGCCCGAGCGTGCGTGTCAACGCCCCTCCGGGAATCGCAGGCAATTACGTCGCGGGGACTGCCGGCTTCGGCACGATACCTCCGGTTGGTGGAGTGACGGGCAATGTGGTCATCGGCCTCGATCCCGCCGATGGCGCGGGCCCATTGACGACAGACGGCTGCTCGCCTTTGACGAATGCGGCTGCCGTCGCGGGCAACATAGCCCTTATAGATCGCGGCACGTGCGGCTTTACCGTGAAGGTCAAAACTGCACAGGATGCCGGTGCGATAGCCGTCATCATTGCTAATAGCTCTACAGGTGCTTTCGGGAACATGGGCGGTGCGGACCCGACCATCGTGATTCCATCCGTGATGGTCACGTTCGCCGACGGCAATACCTTCAAGGCTAATATTGCCAGCCTGAACGTCACGCTCTTTAGCAACGCTGACACTGTCGCCAGCTTCTCTTCGCGTGGCCCAAGGCTCGCTTTATCAACGGCATTTACGTCGACCACTTCTTTCAAGCTCAAGCCGGACATCACCGCGCCGGGCCTTGCCATCACCTCCGCGCAAACCGGAGTGACCTGCATGGCTGGCACGTGTCAGGCTCCTGATGCGAGCGGCTACCGCGCGGGTAATCAACCGCTCGTTCTTCAGGGAACAAGCATGGCATCTCCGCATGTGGCGGGCGTGATGGCGCTGCTCAGACAGTTGCATCCCACTTGGACTGTGGAAGAGTTAAAGGCGCTGGCGATGAACGGCGCGATCCACGACATCACGACTTTTCCGGGCGGAGGCGGCTTTAGATATAGCCCGAGCCGTGTCGGCGCGGGTCGTGTTGACGCTGTCAACTCGGCGCTCTCGCAGGTCGTCGCCTTTAACGCCGAAGAACCCGGCCTCGTCAGCCTCTCGTTCGACACCATTGTGCTCGGCAGCCTGACGCAAACCAAAAAGCTTCGCGTCGTCAACAACGGCGCGACCGCTCAGACCTTTGATCTAGCGATTGATACCGTCACGGATGCGCCGGGCGTCTCGTTCTCTCTGCCCGGCGGCAGCAGCGTCACCGTCGCGGCGGGAGCGACCGTCGAGCTTGATGTACAGTTGGATGCCAACGCGTCACAGATGGATCATAAGCGCGATCCGACGCAGAGCACGACGCAGGTGGTGAACGCACCGGGCTCTCTCGCGAACCTTGCGATTCCACGTCACTGGCTCACGGAAGAAGGCAGCTATGTGACCTTCAGTCAGGGCGGTAATCTCAAGCTGAGAGTCCCCGTTTATACTGCGCCGCGCCCGGCCTCAAGCATGTCTGCTCCCGCGACGATCACGACGGGCGGAGCGCCGACAGGCTCGACCACGATTCCTTTGTCGGGCACGGATGTTTGCACGGGCACGCTCGCCGCTGGCCCAACCTGCAACGGCACGTTACCCAACGACGTAGTATCTTTAGTCAGCCCCTTCGAATTGCAGGTCGTCTCGCCGCGTAGCCCGACCACCGCCGACAGCTTTGCCGACCTGCAATATGCGGGCGTCGCCAAGGATGCTTCAAGAATCTGGTTCGGCCTCTCGACTTGGGACAAGTGGTCAACGCCCACGGATGTGTCATTCAGCATCTACGTTGATAACAATCTGGATGGAACGTATGACCGGATTATCTTCAACACCAATACAGGCAGACTCGCTAAACTCTTCGGTTCAACCATAGACGGCACGGACGCTTTCGTCACCTCCGTCTTTACCCCGCCTAATAACTTCTCCAACGTAATTGCCACGGCTACGCCGAACTATACCAACGGCGTTTCCGCCAACGTGGCTGATACGGCGCTCTACAACAGTCGAGTCATGTTCATGGGAGCAACGCCTGCGCAGCTCGGTCTGGCCAACGTCAATGCTCCTTTCCGTTACAAGATAGAGACCTGCCCTGGCTTCGCCCCGCTCTGCCAGACTCTGAATGGATTTCACGAGGACGAGGCCATCGGGCCTTACACCTGGAGCGGCGCGACTGAAGGTCTTAACTTCAATAACGGCGGCCTCCTGTTTGAAGACCTCAACGGCGACACGATTCCCGTGAGCTGGAATCTAGCCAACATGACGGCCAACGGCTCGCAGGGCGCGCTCCTGCTGCATCATCACAACGTTGACGGCAGGCAGGCAGAGGTCGTCCTTGTCGAAGGACTCTTAGGAGTTCAGTCAGCCGATCTGGGGCTCGGCTATTCATACGCGCCTGCAAATCCGACCCTTGGACAAAACGTGACTTTGACGCTTACAGTCACGAACAATGGGCCCAATGATGCGACCGGAGTTCAGGTCAGCGATCCGCTTCCGCCGGGCTTAACTTATGTCTCGGATGACGGCGGCGGAGCATACGACCCTGCCACTGGACAATGGACTGTAGGGGCGCTCGCCAACACGGCCAGCGCAACTCTGCACATCGTCGTCACGGTCAACACCACGGACGAGGTG
>DATLMN010000060.1:0-8481 GCA_035537255.1 Pyrinomonadaceae bacterium
CGCTCAACGGGTTCGGGGCGCTTCTGGTCTTGCGCGGCGAAATGTGGTGGGCGGCCAGACTCTTTGGCGCAGCAGAGCACTTGCTTGAATCAATCGGCTACGAACTTGAACCGCAGGATCGCGAGTTCCGCGAGCGATATGCGGCACAGGCGCGGGCCATGCTTGGCGACGATGCGTTTACCGCTGTCTGGGCAAAGGGACGCGCGCTGCCGATGAAAGAGGCCATACGCCTGGCCTTAGAGGAATCTGCCGGCGCTGCCACAAGTTTTCAATGAGACGGCAGCAGAGGCCGTCACGCTTAAGGCTTGACCCAGCGCTTCTGAAATTTTCGACATTTGAAGATCCGTTCTATAGTCTCTAAGGAGTTATGACAGAGCAGAGGAAAGAGTTCGCGGAGTTGTTCGAGCACATCAGCGACCCGGCCATCGTCGTTGACGAGGCTGAGAAGCGCGTGCTGGCATGCAACCCTGTCTTCACAACATTCGTGCTGCGTTCTTTCCCGTCGCTGCGCGGACGCGACATCTCTTCCTTACTCACCTTTGAAAAGACCGTCAAGCAGGAAGCATGTGAAGATCAAGAAAGGTTAGAGCGCGCCACCGTTTTCGTCGGCGGCGAATATCCTTTGCACCTGGCGGTCGAATGCCTCAGTTGTCACTGGCAGGAGCAGGATGCGACTCTCTGTCTGGTCAAGAGCGCAGACACAGGACGTGAAGCGCAAGCGGAAGAGGTGACGAGCGACGAGGCGAGCGCCCTCTTCGATTATCTGCGCGAGGCGACAGAGCAATTGGAGGTGGTCAACCGCGTCGTCGCCGCAGTCAATTCCAGCCGGACGATTGATCAGGTCTTTACACTGGCGAGCGCACAGATGCGCGCCCTGATTCCTTTTGACCGCGCCTCCATCGCCTTGATCGACGGAGACGGTGTGCACCTGCGCGTCTTCGCCCTCTCGGGTGAATACGCAGAACCGCTCTCTGTCGGCGCGCGCGCGCCCATGCAGGGCTCCGTCACGGAACTCGCGCTCAAAGAACGCGAGATGATCGTCATTCCGGAGTTGAGCGAAGAAAAACGTTTTAATGTTTACGACGATCTGAAGAGCGAAGAGTTTCGTTCGGCCGTGTGTGTGCCGCTCTATTCGGACAAAGGGCCAATCGGCAGTCTTAACCTGACGAGCCGCACGCCCGCTGCCTACACGCGCAAGCACCTGCTCGCGCTCGAACGCCTTTCGCCGCCGCTCGCCATCGCCATCGAAAAAGTTCTCCTTCTCGAACAGGCGGAGCATCGCTCGAAAGAGATGGAGGCGTCTGCGTGGCGCGAGGAGTTGGCCGGACGCATCGGTCGCCAGCTTTCAAGCTCGCTGGACCCTTCGTCCGTCCTGCAAGAGACAGTAGATGTGCTGGGAAAATCCCTCGGCGCAGATCGTTGTCACATCACTTTGTTCGACGACCACGATGAATATGCGCTGGTCGGTTATGAATACCTGTCCGGGAATAATGTGGCTTCGATGCGCGGGCATCGCATCCCTCTCAGTTCCAGCGAGTATGCGCAGCGTGTGCTCAAGGCGGACACGCCGCTCGCCACGAGCGACATCAAAGAGCTTGCGCAGGATGAGCTGTTAGTCTTGTACGGAAAGTTGGGTGTGCGCGGTGTGCTGGCCGCGCCGATCATCATGAGCGGCGCGCACGAGGGCTTGCTTGAGCTGCATGATTGCCGGGAGGCGCGTCGCTGGACGGAGGACGACGTGCGACTGCTCGGCATGGTCGCGCGTGAAGTCTCGCTGGCCTTGACGAACGCGCGCCTGTATGAAGCCGCACGGCGGCGCAGCGAAGAATTGGAAGGGCTCTATAAGATTTCGCGCGCCTTCTCGACGCTGACAGACATCTCGGAAATCTACGGGAGGCTGACGCGCGCCATCGCACAACTCGTCGGCGGCGAGCGCTGCCTGATCGCCACTTATGATCGGCGTCGGAACACTGTGCGCGCCGAAGCGCCCGGCTACAACACGCTGCCGGAGTTGATCGAAGAGTTCCGCTTCACGTTGGATCAGGACGGCGCAAGCTCTTACATCTATCGCACGGGCGAATCCTTCTATTCAAATGATCCGGCGTCAGACCCGCGACTCAATCGCAGTCTGATCGCGCGTTACGGTGTACGTTCCGTGCTCGCCGTGCCGATGCGTATCAAGCGCGAGCTGATAGGCTTTATCTATGTCGCCAACCGTCCCGGCGGTTTTCGCGAGCGCGATGTGCAACTGCTCGAAATCTTCGCCGCACAGGCGGCTGAAACCATCGCCAACGCGCGACTGTTCGCGACCATACAGGCACAGGCCGAGCGCGAGGCGGTCGTCAATCGCCTTGTGCTTTCCTTGCAGCAGACGACCGAAGCCAGGCGCGGCGTCGAGGTCGTGGTCGAGCGCGTGGGCCAACTCCTTGAGCTTGATCGCTGCATCGTCATGCTCTTTGGCGAAGACGAGCGCGCCGATTTTCTCGGAGAGTGGTGCGCCGAAGGCGTCGCACAGATCAGCGAAGACAAAGAGATTCTCGAACGCTCGCCCATCGCGCACTGGATCAGGACGCATCGCCAGCCGCTCGTCATCGCGGACGTGGACAAACATACGCTCTCAGAGGGCATAGAAGATTTGAACGAGCGTATGAGCTTGCGCAGTCTGGCGGTCGTGCCCATCGTGCATCAGGGTCGCGTCATAGGCTCGCTCAGCGCGCATCAGACGCGCGCGCGACGCGCTTGGGCCCAGGATGACGTAGAGCTGTTAATGGCCGTCGCCACGCAGGTCGGATCATCGCTTGAGAACGCGCGCCTGATCTCTGAGCTGCGTGAAGTCAACCGCCTCAAGGACGAATTTCTCGCCACGCTCTCGCACGAGCTGCGCACGCCGCTGACGGCGATTAAGGGATGGATAGAGCTGTTGAGCGAAAGCGAAGCGCTCACGCTGGACGATGAATTGGCAGAAGGCGTTGGCGTCATCAAAGCTTCGACGCTTTCGCTCTCGCAATTGATCTCTGACCTGCTTGATCTCTCGCGCATTCAGCGTAAGGGTTTGCAGCTTGAGCGCCGCCCCTGCGATGTCAACAGGGCAGTGATGGAAGCCGTCCAGGCCGTGCGACAGGACATCCACGCGCGTCGTCAGGAGCTACGGCTGGAATTGAAAGAGAATTTGCCAGTGGCTTTTCTGGACGCGCATCGCGTGCAGCAAATCCTCTGGAATCTTTTGACCAACGCTATCAAGTTTACGCCTGAAGGCGGGCGCATCACCGTGCGCTCCTGGATGATTGCGCCTGACGGTATTCTGATCAACGAGGACGAGTCGGATGCTTTGCGCTGGATCGTGGTCGAGGTCGAGGACACTGGCGAGGGCATCCCTGCGGACTTTCTGCCTTTCGTCTGGGATCGCTTTCGTCAGGCGGACGGCTCAAGCACGCGCCGTCACGGCGGATTGGGAATCGGTCTCGCGCTCGTCAAAGAGCTGGTCGAAGCGCACGGCGGACACGTCGAGGCCAAAAGCGATTCCGCAGGCACGATCTTTACAGTGCGCCTGCCGCTGGAAAACTTTGCGGCCAAGCTCACGGAGTCCCCCGCCGCAGCGGATCGTCACAAAGAGGCCGGGAGCGGCATCTAAAGCAAATTTCAGTTGAGTATCTGGAAAGAGGCATTCACCACAGAGACACAGAGAGCACAGAGATTACACAGAGGCTTCAAACTTCAACTCTCTGTGCTTCCTCCGTGTCCTCTGTGTCTCTGTGGTGAGCCACGATGTTCCATACACTCAACTGACAACGGATATAAATTGATCGCGATAAAAGATTAAGCAAGAGATGAACGAGCGCGCCATCAAGTGGACGACGGAAGCGCGCGAGGGCGAGGCGCGCGCAGGCGTGCTTCAAACTCGCAGGGGCTCGATTGAGACGCCGGTCTTTATGCCAGTCGGCACGCTCGGCACGGTTAAGGGCACACGCTTCGAGGCGCTTGAGGCAGTGGAGCTTGATGCGCGCATTATCCTCGGAAACACTTATCACCTGTGGCTGCGTCCCGGCGCTGAGACCATACGCGCTTGCGGTGGTCTGCATAAGTTCATCGGCTGGCCGCGCACGCTGCTGACGGACTCCGGCGGGTTTCAGGTCTGGAGTCTGGGCGCTTTGAGAAAGATCACAGAGGAGGGCACAGAGTTTCGCTCGCACGTTGACGGGAGTCTGCGTTTTCTCTCGCCGGAAGTTTCGATGCAGGTGCAGGCCGCGCTCGGCTCGGACATAGTAATGGCTTTTGACGAGTGCGCGCCGGGCGAAGCCACACACGAAGAGGCGCGCCTCAGCATGGAACTGACCGCTCGCTGGGCGGAGCGTTCGCGCCGCAGTTTCGACGCGATGCAACGTGAGGGGCTCGATACCGGGCGCGTTGCCGCGCAGGACTCTTTGATCGGGACGCAGGCGCTCTTCGGCATCATTCAGGGCGCGTCGCACTTAGACCTCAGGCGCGAGAGTCTTGAGCGCACCGCGAGTGTAGGCTTTGACGGCTACGCCGTCGGAGGCTTGAGCGTCGGCGAAGAAAAGAGCGTGATGTACGAGGTCGTTCAGGAGATTGCGCCGCTGATGCCCGTCGATCACCCGCGTTACCTGATGGGCGTGGGCACGCCGGAAGATTTGGTCGAGTGTGTCGCGCGCGGCGTTGATATGTTCGACTGTGTGCTGCCCACGCGCAATGGCCGGACGGGGCAGGCTTTTACCTCGCGCGGCAAGCTCAATATTAAGAATGCGCGCTGGACGACCGACACACGACCGCTGGACGATGCGTGCGGCTGCTCTGTGTGCCAGCGCCACTCGCGCGCATACCTGAGGCATCTTTATCTGACGGGCGAGATGCTGGCCAGCATCTTGTTGACGCATCACAACCTCGCCTTCTTCCTTGACACTATGCGGCGCGTCAGGCAATCTATTCGGTCTGGCGATTTCACGCGATTTCGGCGAGAATTTATAGAGCGAGTCGGCTCTGGCGTGGAGTAGGCTTCAAGTGCTATCCAGCAAAGGCGCACACGCGTCCCGCAGCACAGAAGCCCTTAGCAGGAGCGCGCTCGCCGCTCGTGTTATTTTCAAGCATCGTTTCGCACCTAAAATCTGATGACTACTTTAGCTATTCTTCAATCCGGCGGGGCGGGCGGTTTTATCGTCCAGTTCCTCCCGATCTTTTTGATCTTCGGCGTCTTCTATTTTCTGTTGATCGTCCCGCAGCGCAAGCGGCAGCGCGAGTTGCAGGAGACAATCGCGAACCTGAAGGCGGGCGACCGCATAGTGACCACGGGCGGCATCATCGGCACGATCACGGCCGTGCGCGAGACGAGCCTGCTGCTGCGAAGCGCAGACAAATCCATTCTTGAGATCGCACGCTCAGCCGTGGCCGGTCTTCAGGTCGAAGAGGGGAAGAAATAATTTGTCCGGGCTTGAAGCGCAAAGCCTTTACGTTGTGCGCTTGAAAAGCATATTTAATCCATGAAGAAAAAGAATCTGCTCCAACGCGCCATTATTATCCTTGCGGTCACGCTCATCAGCCTCTACATCGTCATCGGCCCGCACCGTCGGCCTCACCTGAGCGATTTCAAGTGGTCTGGTATCAAAAAGTCTCTCGCCGAGAACATCAATCTGGGCCTTGATCTTAAAGGCGGCTCGCACCTGGTGATGAGGGTCAAGACCGATGAGTATCTAAAGGAGCTGACGAAAAATAACGCCGCCGCTGTTGAGAACACGGCGAAGACAGAGGGCTATCCAGTCAAGGGCTCGAATCCTAATAATCCTGCGGGCGCTTACAGCTTCTCGCTCGAACTGAACGACGCCTCCAAGATCAACGAGGTCATCGATGCCGTCAGGAAGAAAGTTGATCTGGCCGACTGGTCGCACGCAATCAACGGCAATACGATCACCTGGACGCTGAGCACTGCGGCGCAGCGCCTGCTGGCAGAGCAGGCCACACAGCAGGCGGACAGGATCATTCGCAGCCGCCTTGAGGGAGTCGGCGTGACAGAGCCCTTGGTGCAGCGTCACGGCGGACAGAACTCTAACCAGATACTCTTGCAGATGCCCGGCATTCAAGACCCCGAGCGCGTCAAAAAACTGATCGGCGAGCAATCCAAGCTCGAACTCGTGCATGTCGTCAGCCCGCCGAGTCCTTCGCCCGTGCAGACCTATATGACCGAACAGGAGGCCATCACCTCGCTCGGCGGAGTCGTTTCGTCTAATCGCAAGGTGCTGCCCTATGCCGAGCGAGACGACCCGACGACAGGCAGCGCAGACCAGCCAGCCGCGCAGAAGGAGAAAAGGTACGTCGTCGTAGAGTATCCGGCCGTGGTGGACGGAAGCGAATTGCGTAGCGCCTCGGCCGTGCAGGGGCGCGGCGGGGCTGACGACTATCAGATTTCGTTCGCGCTCAAACCCGCCGGAGCTGAAAGGTTCGGCCAGTGGACCGGAGCAAATATCAACCAGTACATGGGCGTCGTTCTAAATAACGAAGTCAAATCCGTCGCCTTCATCAAATCGCAGATCACGGATTCGGGCGAGATTTCGGGACGCTTTACACAGCAATCGGCGGAAGATTTGGCCTTGACGCTCAGGAGCGGCGCGCTGCCTGCACCGATTGAGTATCAGGAAGAGCGCACGGTCGGCCCAAGCCTCGGCGCGGATTCGATCAGAGCCGGAGTCACGGCTTCGCTCGCCGGACTGATCTTCGTCATCATCTTTATGATCTTTTACTATCGCGGCGCAGGCGTCAACGCCGTGATCGCTCTGCTGTTGAACGTCGTCCTGACGGTCGCGGCCCTGGTGCTCTTCAAAGCGACGCTGACGCTGCCGGGCATCGCCGGGCTGATCCTTTCAATCGGCATGGCCGTGGATTCCAACGTGCTCATCTTCGAGCGCATACGAGAGGAGTGGCAGACCGGAAAGACAGTCCCTTCGGCGGTCGAGCAGGGATTCTCGCGCGCCTTCGCCACGATCATCGATACGCACGTGACGACGATTGTGGCCGCGCTGTTTCTGTTCGTCTTCGGCACAGGCCCGATTCGCGGATTTGCCGTGACGCTCGTGCTGGGACTGCTCGCCAATCTTTTCTCGGCGGTCTATGTTTCTCGCACGATCTTTATATGGGTGCTCAGTCGCAAAGGCCACCGCGCGGAAACGCTCAGTATTTAGTCCGGAAAGCCTGCGCGTGTCCGGGGTATTGACAAAGCTCTCTTAGCCCCTTCGGTGCGCGCCGTGTGAATTAAACTCTATGATTCAACTTTTTAAGAACATAAATTATGACTGGCTCGGTCGCCGCCGCGTCTTTCTAATCGTGTCCGTCCTGTTGTTGCTCGCGGGATTAGGCTCGGCCATGGTGCGCCAGTTCGTTCCGGGCGGCACGGAAGCCTTCAACCTGGGCGTTGATTTCAAACCGGGAACGGTCGTGACCATCAAGTTTCCGCAGCCTCCGACGGTTGACGCCGTGCGCGAGGCGCTCGGGCGCGAGGGCTTGAACGAAGCCGTGATCCAGCCCGTGGTCGGCAAAGGGGACGAGGTCATAGTCAAGATTCCGCGAACCGCCACGACGGATGCAAACACGTCGCCGGATGGACAAAGCCAGGTAGACCCGTCGCGGGCGGCGCTGGGCAAGGCCGTCGCCGCATTCCCCGGCGCAACCATCATCAAGACGGACGCGGTCGACCCCGTCGCAGGCCGCCAGTTACGCACGCAGGCGATCACCGTGACGCTCCTTGCCCTGATCGGCGTTCTGCTCTACATCGCGTTTCGTTTCGAGTGGACTTATGGCGCAGCCGCCGTCATCACAGTCTTTCACGACGTGCTCGTGACGCTCGGCTTCTTCTCGATCTTTCAATGGGAAGTTGACCTGACGGTCGTCGCCGCGCTGCTCACGCTCGTCGGATTCTCCGTCAACGACACCATCGTCACCTTTGATCGCGTGCGCGAGAACCTTAGGCTGCGCAGACGCGACACGCTTTATAACATCACGAACGAAGCGATCAACCAGACGTTTTCGCGCACGATTATCACCGGCGGGCTGGTCTTCCTCTCCGTGCTGGCGATGGTTCTGTTCGGCGGCGAAGTCTTGCGCGGCTTTTCGCTGGCGTTATTTATAGGCATTATCACAGGCACTTACTCGACCATCGCCATTGCCAGTCCGATTATGGTCTGGTGGCAGCAGCGGCTCGACGCCGGGCGAATCAACGCGCCCTCGACCAAAGGCGGAACGCCTGCGGGCAGCGCCGCGCGCGCCAGTAAAGCCAAAGCCGCCGCTCTGTAAAAGAGGCCGGCGGCAAGCCCTGAAGCGCACCAGAGCGCGCTCTGTGGAAATTTATTTTACGCTTGACTTTCCCATGCATTGCGGCATAGACTGCCCGCGTTGCTGGCCAATTAAATAGCCTTGTAATCGTGCCCGCGTTTCAGTTTCTGAAACGGCCAGGAGGCGCGGTGGTCTATGTTGAGCGGCCAG